>JAQGGY010000002.1 GCA_028289095.1 Candidatus Saccharimonadota bacterium | reverse complement strand
TTATTGTACGTTCCAGGCGGAACGAAGCTGTATTCGCTGTATTGGGCGGCGGTGACTGTCGCCAAATCTGCGCCTGACGGGAACGAAATGACATGGGCTTTTTGTTGGGGATCGATGTAACTATAATGAATGCCATTAGGTAGGTTGGTAGTATTTGTTCCGGTCCCGTCACTAACCTGGATATACTGATGGCTGTCATAGGTGATCGCACTACCCTGCCACGTTGCATCGGCGGCATAAGCTGATGGCGCGGTTGCAAATATATACGCAAAAACTGCCACAAGCATGGTCGCAATCAAGAGTAGCGCATTCCGTATTGATAGTTGATCAAACGGGTTTAATAGACGAAGGTCCCACATTTCTTTTTTATATTACCATCTTACAGATCAAAAGTCAATTAATATTCATTAAGATTTCTTAGTCTGCATTTAGGTGTCTATATGGAATAAACACTTGCACGTTTGAGCGATTTATCGTACTTTATTAATAGCTATGAAATTAAAACAAACACTATCAACCCTACTCGTCGCTGTGACAATCGTCGCCGCAGGAGCGATGACAGCAGTGCCAGTATATGCGAGTACGCAGCAGATAATTGATCATGCTGATTCAAAACCGACAAGTAATCCAGGTAGCGGTGCTTGCCCTGAAGGAAAAACTCCGACTACAGGCACTTCATGTTGTGGTGGTGCAAAGACGTCTATTATCGGCTGTACCCAAGGGGGCGGATCGACAACATCAGACAACGGCGTATGGGCACTGTTAATACTGACCCTTCAGATATTGACCGCAGGTGTTGGTATTGCTGCTGTCGGTGGTATTGCCTATGGTGCTGCTCTGTATGCTAGTTCTTCGGACAAGCCTGAACAAGCAAAACAAGGCATGACATTCATTAAAAACGTCGTGATTGGACTAGTTGCATACGGATTGATGTATGTTGTTCTAAACTTCCTGATTCCAGGCGGAATATTTACCTAAAATAAGGATTAATTATGAAAAGTACGATAAAAAATTGGTTTGCCGCGATTCTTTTTGTCACAACAATGGGTGGCGGAATGCTAGCCGTAGCAACTCCGCAGCCTGCACTTGCCGCGTGTGATGGCCGGTTATTAACTCTACCACCATGGTACCGAGGGTTAACAAAAGCCGACTGTGACTTAATGAGTCCGACCGACGTCGGCGGTATCAGTAATTATATTTGGACAATTGCACTAAATATTGTTGAAATGATTTTACAGATTGTCGGATACATATCAGTTGCATTTATTATATTTGGCGGGTTTAAATATATGACAAGTGCCGGATCACCCGATGGAATGGTAAAAGCACGCAAGACGATCACGAACGCGATTGTTGGCCTGCTGATATCAATCTTTTCAGTCGCTATCGTTAACCTGGTTGCAGGAGCGATTAAGTCATGAGTATCCTTACGTATGTTGCTGAAGCCGCGCAAAAAATCGACCCGAGTTTAATTGGAATTAATGATCCTGTTAAAAATTCTGACACAGCGATGCTGAACATTCTAAATACAGTGTATCTATGGGCAGGTATCGTGTGCGTTATCGTTATCATTATTGCAGGGTTTATCTATGTGACTTCAAACGGTAACGCTGCTAATATTAAAAAAGGAAAAGATGCCATTATGGGCGCGGTCATTGGACTAGTTGTCGTTATTATGGCATTTACAATTACACAATTCGTATTAGGGAGGTTTCAATGAAAAAATGGAAGCAATTAGTAATGGCGTGCGCATTCGTCGTTGGATTGGGCGTTAGTGCACTGCCCGTTAGTCCTGTATCGGCCATTAATGTTTTTGGTGGCTGTGGCGGTCAGTCCGCATCTGCTGTCTGTAAGGCTCAGGGTGACAGCGCGACAAGTATGGCGCAAATTATTACAAATACACTACTACTGTTACTAGGTATCGTGTCGGTTATTATGATTATTATTGGCGGTATCCGCTATACGACATCAGCGGGTGACGCTAGTCGTATCAAAGCAGCCAAGGATACGATTATGTATTCGGTCGTCGGCCTGGTTGTGGCGTTACTTGCCTACGGTATCGTGACATTTGTTGCAAATAGATTTTAATTAAAAAGAGGAGAAAAACATGAACAAAATTAAACTAGCAGTCCTTGCCTTCGCAGTATTGATTGGTGTTGCAGCATTTACACCATCGTATTCAGTTGTTGGTGCAGCAGCGAAAGATCAGATTTTAGATGGCGCAAACAAATCAGGTGCCCAGGATAATACGACGCTTGAAACGAGAATCTCGACAATTACAAGTATTCTACTGTTCGTTATCGGTGCGATATCAGTCATTATGATTATCGTTGGCGGTATCCGTTACGTTACGTCTGCGGGTGATTCTAGTAAAATCAAAGCAGCCAAGGATACGATTATGTATTCGGTTGTTGGTTTAGTAGTCGCGCTGCTTGCCTACGCGATTGTTAATTTCGTTCTACGTCAGTTCTAAATCAAAAAATAGTATTAACAAAACCGTTTTAATCTGGTATAAAGTAGATAGAGTAATCCTAAGAAAGGGAAAAAATAAATGAAAAATATTATCAAGAAAAGTTTACAAGGCTTGTTGCTTGTTCCAGTGTTTGCACTAGGTGTAAGCTTCGTCGCTCCTGCACTTCAACCAGTTGATACGTACGCGTTAACTGCACGTGAAGGTGCTGATGGCGCTAAAGGCGAAGAGCAGCCAACTGAAGTAACAGGTCCAGGTGGCGTGTTCCAAACTATTACTAACGTACTATTGTTCATCATTGGCGCTATTTCAGTCATCATGTTGATCATCGGTGGTATCCGTTATGTTGTATCTGGCGGTGACAGCAGCGCTGTTACTAGCGCAAAGAACACTATTCTTTACGCAATTGTCGGTATTATCGTTGCCCTACTTGCCTACGCATTGGTCAACTTCGTTCTTACGAGCTTTAGTGCTGGTGCTTAATAGCAAAATACGCTATTAGATAATTAAAAAGAAACGCTTCGTATCATACGGAGCGTTTCTTTTATATATAGCCAGTAAGCATCGCGTGTCACGATTATTTTCTGACATACGTATATATTCACCTTTTCATTTACGCGGCACACACAGCCATTAAAAATAGCCCGTAAATACGGGCTATTTTTAATTGAACGTGTAATCGGATTACTGAATCGTAATTTTCTTAGCTTGTTCTTGTTTTACCTTTGTAAAGCTGATGCTCAGTACGCCGTCTTTTAGGACTGCGCCGACTTCATCTTCTTTGACTGCGACAGGCAATGCAAGCGTACGGCTAAACTCGCCCCAGTAGCATTCTTGGATGTGCCAGTTGGTTGCGTCGGTGTCATCACCGCTTGATAGCGTACCGCTAATAGTTAGAATGCCGTCGCTAATGCTAACATCTAAGTCTTCTTTATTTACACCTGCCGTACGTGCCTTGACGATAAGTCGTTCATCGGTCTCGTATACGTCAACTGCTAGTTGCCCTGGAAAATCGTCTTCCGACTCTTCCCATGCTGAATCATCAGCTGGCGCATTCGCAGATTCTTGTTGGTTTAGGTCGTCGTCGTTCAAGAACGCCGCGGCCAGTTCATCTTCGATCAAAAGATCATCGTTTTGTTTCCGGGCCATGATATCCTCCACTTTCTCTAGGCTCTATTGACAAATAGTCTCTCACATTATAACAACCATTTGCGGTATAATCAATGAAACGGCCATCTTAAACGTAAAAACTACAATGATTGATACACTACTCTCATACATCGCTCCACACCTCTGTTGTGGATGTGGTAAAATCGGCGCACTATTGTGCGATGATTGTAAATACAACATCAATAATGATGCGTCAGTGCTGTGTATTGCCTGTGGAATAGGCGCTAGTGATACTGGGATTTGTAAAACATGCGATGTCGCCTATACCCGCGCCTGGTGTGTCGGTGAGCGATCAGGGGTACTGCAACGATTGATTGGCGATTACAAATTCCAAAATATGTATGCCGCCTATCGTCCACTCGCTCTTTTACTGATTGAACATATCGATCAGTTGCCTAGCACGACGGTCGTTGTACCAATACCAACAGTAGCTAGTCATGTACGTGAACGGGGCTATGATCACACCCTCTTGCTGGCAAAGCAAGTGGCGAAACATCGTGATATTCGCTTACGTCAGGTCATTACTCGCACTAATTCATCAAGACAGCGTGGCGCTAGCGGGGTGCAGCGCGTGGCGCAAGCAAAAGTCGCTTTCAAAGTGACTGGTAAAATAAACCCTGCGGTTCCCTATTTATTAATTGATGATGTGGTTACAACAGGTGCGACTATAAAATATGCCGCCGAAGCATTACGTGCAGCCGGCGCAACGCAAATATGGGTAGCGGTAATTGCTCGCCAACTTCTCGACTAACCGTCCCGTATCTGTTACTATGGTTCCTATTGGAGAGGTGCCCGAGTGGTTTAAGGGAACAGTCTTGAAAACTGTCGTGTCAGCAATGGTACCGCGAGTTCGAATCTCGCCCTCTCCGCCAAGAAAATAGAGCGACCATCCGGTTGCTCTATTTTCTTGTCAGATAGTACGCGACTCGAACTCGCGGTGTACTTTAAACGTCTGACCCGCCACTGCCGCCAAATCCATTGGCAGAAAAGTTAGTCAAAACGAAATTGATAATTGCATAGGCCAGCAATGCGATGATTAACCCCACCATGGCATAAAGGATGGTATTTTTTGCCGCGCTGACGTTCGTTGAGTCGCCACCAGATACGACATAGCGCAGACCGCCAATAATGATCATAATGACGCTAATCGCACCTACGACAAATAATAAGACGTTAGTAATCGTATTAAAAACACCTGTGGCGCCAAAAAGATCCGTGACGTGTTCTATACCTTTTGCTGACTCTGCACCGTCGCGGATCCCTGCGGTGAATGCATACGTAGGTATCGCAGTAGTAATAGTCAGTAATGTTGAGGCAACAGTGAAAGCTGCTACAGTTAAATGACGTTTTGATCGTTGCATGACAGCTCCCATTATTGCTTTTACATCATATTATTCCTATTATAGCAAGAAACACGTAAAAAGTCTACACCTGGCCTCTGTATTGTGCTACAATTATCCAAGTACAATATGACATAACAGGGTAAAATATGCGGTAAGTGATAGTCGCAAAGCTGCTTTATCACTAGTAAATAATACAATGTTAGATCGTATGTACAGCCACACAGTGTATTTTTATACACCCAACACGGAGGGGTACCCAAGTGGCTTAAGGGGATGGTTTGCTAAATCATTAGTCTGGAGAGATCTGGAGCGGGAGTTCGAATCTCCCCTCCTCCGCCAAGAAAATACGTCGACCATCTGGTCGGCGTATTTTCTTTGTAAAGGAGTAAAGCAATCGCCATCACCCTGTAATTGTTCTCTGAAAAATCACCCTGAAATCCAAAAAAATAACCAAAAATAATTTGGTTATTGTATTTTTTGGCCATGAAGCAGCCACAAACTAGGTTGTTGAGACCAACAATCAAGCATCATACTCGACTGGAATTCATTTGTGGCTGCATCATGGAGCATGATGCGGACGACCAGCAATTATCAGGATATGTGATTATCGGTCTCAACCTTTTAATATTACCATATTTAGACGCCTTTTTAAACGGTTACGTTAGTTAATAGTTTGTGATATTTGTAGTATGTTGCTTTATTCCGCACATGCTATACTAAAATTATGCAACCGAACAACCATCCAGCTGAGTGGAAACAACCAGTCGAACAGCCTGCACAGGCCCCGTATGCTGCCGAGCCAACACCAGCACAGGTAGATGGCCCTGTCGTCACTTTAACCCCTGAACCGCCAGTTATTGATGCGGTTCCTATGCAACCTGACGCGCCAATCGACGAAGAAAATGTTTCGTCCGACGAACCTAATTTTGAACCAGTTCGTTGGCAAGCTCAGGAATATATCCAGCATGATAAAGGTCAATTATGGTTCGTAGCATTCGCCGCAGTGTTCGTTGTATTAATGGCAATTGCTATCTTTCTGATCAAATCAATAACGTTTATTATCCTTGTTCCTGTGATGGCTGTGGCGTTATTTGTGTATGTTAATCGCCCACCGCGCATGATTGATTACACGCTTAGCCGAAAAGGCCTGCATATTAACGATCGGCTATATCCGTTCGGTGAATTTAAAGGTTTCGGTGTGATCCATGACGGAAAAGAATACTCAGTGTTGTTATTGCCTGTAAAGCGATTCAAGCCCGGTGTATCAGTGTACTTTCCGGAAGCTGCCGGCGAAGCAATTGTCGACATGCTTGGCGCCCGTCTGCCTATGCAAGAGCTACATTTGGACGTTGTCGATCGTATTATTCGTAAATTACGCATTTAATTACCCTCAAAACTTGCCCCGCATCCCTGTTGCATGGTACAATAGCCGATGTTCGCTGCTTTTAAGTAGCAAAGCACCTTCTAGTTACAAGCGGAGTTATGCGTGTCAAAACGTGTAGCGCCGCAATATGGACCCGTAGCTCAGCTGGATAGAGCGTTGGCTTGCGGAGCCAAAGGTCGCAAGTTCGAATCTTGCCGGGTTCACCATAGAAAAAAGACGAGTTTTTACTCGTCTTTTTTCTATGGTTTACACAGGGTGGAAATGCCTTCAGGTCGCTATCCTGACGAATATTACTTCCGCTAGAACTACCCTACGTTCGTGAACTTTCGATGGGCATATTTAGTTCGGTATCAAATGAGGGTTCACCGGGTGTTGCCTGTGGATTGCTCATCACTCCGAGTGCCACTATAAATATAAGGGCTAATAGCAGTAATAAGGATAGTAGTGTCCCAATGGATCCCATAATGATTCCGGCGATACTCATGCCGCGTTCTTTTTGTCCTTTTCGTAGCGACATAATGCCGGTGATAATAGCAGGAATTCCTGTTAAGAAGAACATGCCGGCTAGGGATAGTATACCAAGGGCAAGTGAAGAAATTGCCAGGCCATTACCTTGATCTGTAGCTACGGATGCTGCAGCTTTCTGTGGTGGTGTCGATGTTTTATTTGTCATTACTTTTATTTTAACAGATTTATAAAATGAGTCGCTACATAGCGACTCATTTTAATAGGGTAATATCTAATGTTATGCGCTACGATGGCTGTTGCGGCCACCCTTTGCTTTGTCTTCGGTAGACTGAGCTGCTGCACCCTTCTTTCCCGCTTCACTTGCACGTGCTGGATCGTTTTTGAAGTTGCCTCCGCTCGCTTTTCCGCCTTCACTGGCTACTCGTTTTTTGGTGCTGTCATCAGCTGATGCTAAACCTCGATTTGATGCTGCCATAATGACCTCCTCTTA
>JAQGGY010000081.1 GCA_028289095.1 Candidatus Saccharimonadota bacterium | reverse complement strand
ATCGATGCTCACAACGAAGCCGGTGCTGCTTTCAAAAAGAAAGAAGACACTCACAAAATGGCCGAAGCCAACCGCGCTTTCGCTCACTTTGCTCGTACGTAAGCGATTACGAACGATACAAAATAAATCCTCGCTATGCTGGCGGGGATTTATTTTTATAATACGTAATAGTATTACCTGTGTTGCAAAACTATTGAAGCAGTACGGCAGCGTGTGTAGTGGCGCGGAAGTGTTAGCGAAGTTTAAGTCAGTCCGTTAGTGGCAAATTGACTAAAGTCATGTAACGTGCTATAATAGAGATATACCCTACCTAAGGAGGTGGTAATCATGAGGCTAGCCTAGTAAGGAGCCCTCATGAATACCGATTATCGTCCCTACGGCGGTACGCACACACTCGTTGATATCGATATCATACGAGTAAACCACAAAAAGCTGCGCAAGCTTAGTAATGTAAAAATTGCTCAGTACCTTCGTGACTATGAATCTGGCGATGATTTTCCGCCTATCACTGTTGATGATTGCAACGGCTTTTATACTATTAACGACGGTCGCCACCGCTACCAAGCCCAGCTTGCCGCTGGATTTGCAAAAGTGGCAGTCATCGTTCGTTAACCAATTAGGGACGGCTCTTTCACTAGAGCCGTCCCATTACTTTTACCTTGCGCATTCATCGCGTTTGGTGCTTAATAGGTACATGGACAGTAAGCAAGAATCCCTCCAGTGGCACGAAATCGCTTTACAACATTCAAATATGATAAGTACAATCGACAGATCGACAACGGCCGGTATTGATGCGCTCGTCAACGAATTCCGTCATGCAGCTGGCGATGCCCAGCGACACTCGCCCGAAGAAAAGGGTGCGATATTAGACTATGTCAGCAGCACCGAAGTTGCTCACGCCATCGCTGATGTTAATGCGTCATTATTATTTCGCGGGCATGGACTTTATTATCCTGACGACCCTAATGAGCCGGAGTTGTTTGATAGAATCGGTGGGATATCTGGCCGTATCGGATCGATATGTATGGGAGATTTCTTATCATATTTCGATTTAGTTAACCGCCGTAAAAAAGTACTTCGGCCGATACTGTGCGTCGCCCTGAATGGGTATCTGCTTCATAATAAGGACGAAACTCGCAACGACTATGTTAATGCAACCGTCATCATACCGTTAATGAACCAAGACTTATGTATCACCAGCGAGTCGTATCAAAGATAGCGCATTTTATATCAAACAATGTTACCAATGAACAAGCCCGTATTGATGTGCGAGTTGTACTATACTCGTCCTTCATGTGAAATTGGCTGTTTCAGGATCTGATCCGATGCGAGTGTCGGTGTTTAGATTATCTAGGCGGTTCATATCATCTGTGTTCAGTTCGAAGTCGAATATATCGATGTTTTGCATTATGCGAGAAGGAGTGACGGACTTTGGTATGACAATTAGGTTGTTTTGAATATGCCAGCGCAGTACAACTTGGGCGGGTGATTTGCCATACTGACTACCGATTTCTTTTAGTAGCGGTTCATCCAGTAAATTACCGTCAGTACCACCGAGTGGAGTGTATGATTCGACGGCGATCGAGTGTTTACTGCAGAATGCGCGCAGTTCTTTTTGGGAAAAGCGTGGGTGTAATTCGATTTGGTTTACGGCAGGGACGATCGTCGATTCATTCATTAATCGTTCCAGATATTCGATAGTAAAATTACTGACGCCGATGGCTTTTACTTTTCCGTCGGCATATAATTTTTCAAGCGCGCGCCAGGTTTCAATGTACGTATCCTTTACGGGAACAGGCCAATGAATTAAATACAAGTCGATATAGTCTAGTCCAAGCCGTTGCAGGCTTTTATTAAATGCGGCAAGGGTCTGGTCGTAGCCTTGATCGGCGTTCCATACTTTTGTTGTTACAAAGATATCTTCGCGAGGAACGCTTGATGCAGCAATCGCACGTCCGACGCCCTGTTCATTGCCATAAACGGCCGCGGTATCAATCAGACGGTAGCCACAATCGAGTGCTGTAGATACCGCAGTTTCAACCTCGTGGCCGTCTTTTGCTTGCCATACCCCTAGGCCTAGCTGCGGCATGACGACTTCGTTGTTCAGTTGTATCAATGATTGCATAAAAATAAATCCTCCTTTAAAAACGATATCATTTTGTATCTGGCCAGTCTGTAATGTACCTTACTAGCTATAGTGTGCATTTGTCGGTGTGGACAATGAATCGAGTGCGGTCGTATTCGATCATGCCGGCAGTGCGCAATTTGTGCAGTTCAAGCGATGTTGTTTCGCGCGTTGATCCAATCATATCCGCTAAATCTTTGTGTGTCATATGAAGTCCAAGCTGGTATAGATCAACTGATT
This sequence comes from Candidatus Saccharimonadota bacterium, assembly GCA_028289095.1. Classification (GTDB taxonomy): domain Bacteria; phylum Patescibacteriota; class Saccharimonadia; order Saccharimonadales; family Saccharimonadaceae; genus UBA6022. Next base: position 2,560 of record JAQGGY010000081.1, on the reverse strand, counting down.
GATCAGCGCTGAAACGCTGGGCGACGTAGCGCAAGGTCGCGATGAGTTTATCGCGGATGCTGGATTGGCCAATTGTATCAATGCGCGACAGCAAGTCGTCGTAGTGGCCGCTCATGCCGGTGGCGATTTCGGCCATTAGCTTCACATCTTCTTTGGCTTTTGATAAAAAGTCAGATTTTTTAATTTGGAACAGTTCGCCGTCTGATAATGCAGTATAAAAGAATTGTAATGGGCTGCGCTGCGAAAAGAGTCGCTCTGTCGGCACGATATCGTACCGTCCTGCAATCCACAACATACGCTCGTTACCTAGGTCGTCGATCGATGTGACCTTTACATAGCCGGTACGAATAGCCAGTAATGTATCCGATATGCTGCCCTCGCTTAATAATGACTCACCCTTGGTGAACGATTTAATAGGATATTTTTTGACGAAGTCGATGACATCCATACTGTTAGTATACCTCGTATGGCAGGCATGACGAATCCGACATCTACGTGGTACTTGCACGATGTAGGTAACACTGACATAATACGACAAAGATAAGCAGGAGATTCAAAAATGTCCGAACAGCTCGATAGGCAACGTAATGTGCGGCCCGAGTATGCTCCTGCGCGCCTGGAAAAAGAACTTGGAGTTCAGGATTATATGCGCAGCCTATTGCAACTTGGAGCGACAGAATCTCAAAAGCTGTACTCTACCGAACAGGAGGCTCGGACTGCAATCGAGCGGCTTAGCAGACTAATACAAGAGCAATTAGGTGAGCAGCCAATGATGAGCAACGTCACGATGCGCGTCACCGGCGATAATGTCAAATTGGCGGATACGACAATCGATAAAAACGACCTTGGCGACGTAACGATCAAAACGAGCTATTCGTTACTAGGCGAATATGCTACACGGCTATTTCAATATTCAAACATGTACGGAGAGCTGCACAGGGTGAGCGGTACGGATCAGATGCAACCACAACTATATATCTGCGGGCTGGACGTCAGCGCGTCGAATAAAATAATCGCAGGTGATAATAGCGCGCTAGAGGTACGAGTAAGCGTAGATCCAACGTTGCTGATCCCATGCGAGGAAGGCGTAGAGCTACATTCATTAGTAGTTGAGCAAACAAATGCCCGTATGACAGCAATGGAAGAACTAATGGCGTATAGCGATCAATACCCCGCGCTTGTATCAGATCTGACTGCTATCGAGCAAGAAGTCCATAACGAGAATATGAAGAGGCCTCACGCACTAAAAACGATTGACAAGGTGCGACAGATGGGAGAATCGGGCAAAATATTCTCTACTCTCAGTGACAAACATTCAGACGCCTTAAATACGGCAATTGCCGAGGTCTTCACGGCAAATCGGGTCATCTTGATCCGAGGCGCTGTGTATATGTATGATGACGAGAACGGGATGATAAAGCATGACATGCCACGCTTTTTTGGAAAAGTTGTTGATGTTGTCGATACCGTTCCTATGTGTGACGAACCGACAGGTCAAGCCTTGGCTCTATCGACGTCAACAGCTGATAACGAGAAGCTGTCGTATGTTCCTTTGTCACAAATTGACGCATTGTATATATAAAAGTGTCGCTGAAAGGATCTAGCCAAGATGGCCGAAATAGATAAATCCAAAGGAAAAAATGATCATCCATTCGATCCTATCGAGCATCTAGAAATGGTTTCAAAGGATGATTATTTGGTTGAAATGAACACCAAAGCTGATTCGGCGGAACAGTACATGAACACGCACGAATTAAACCCTCGGCAGCGTTCAATGGTGATCGATGAACTGAACAATGGCTGGATTCATATGAACAAGTCAGTCGAGGCATGGGGGATGGTATATGCTGCGCCTGAAACGACTCCGTCAGGGACAATCGATTATGCGACTGAAAGTGCGCAGGGTAGCATACTTACATCTTCGGGGTTCAAGCTTTTACCTTTTGTGGCGGACTTTGATGGTGAAACGCTGGTTCATTACAAAGTTGCCTACTCGTTCGTGGCAGAAAACATGTATGTTGGTATATTGCGCGACGGCTTTGCTGGTAAGTTTCCCGACAGCGGTCCGGCTATGGCAATTCGTCGTTTTAATTACTATTACCCCAATGAAGCGGCAACAATCAACGAATTGGCAGAAGTCACCGACTCCCGTCCAGCGGCAACACCTATACTTAATTTTGCTCGGTATGACGTGCAGGCTGATATGCATACGCCCGAAGGCAAAGAATATATTAGCGATCTGCAGACGTACCTTACCGAAAAAATGAATTTTGATAAAAAACTGCCATATATCGTGAAATGTGAACTTGATGAATCTGATGAAGAGTTTGATCTGTCGATCGTGCAGATAATAGCCAGTCCAATACAGATTAGTCTAGAGGCGATAAAAGAACAATATGCTGTTGGCTCGTTGCGACATATTCCATGTGTTGATTTGATGGTTCACGATACGGATAGCAGCAAGCCGGACTTGTTTTTGCAGGTCCCACTAAGTTCATTAATCCGATTTGATTCGGTGCGCCACACGTACGATGATAAATAGCTACTTGAGAAATCGTGC
>JAQGGY010000054.1 GCA_028289095.1 Candidatus Saccharimonadota bacterium | reverse complement strand
GAACGTGGTGACACAGTGACCGAAAACGTCATTATGGCTGCAGCGCTGTATGACGGCATCACGACTATCCGAAACGCGAGCCCGAATTACATGGTCCAGGATGTCTGTTTTTACTTACAAAAATTAGGAGTTAAAATCGAAGGTATAGGCACAACAATCTTGACGATTCATGGTAAAAAATCAATTAATCAAGATGTCGAATACTTCCCAAGCGAAGACCCGATCGAAGCAATGAGCCTGATTGCTGCCGGCGTCGTCACCGATTCTGAAATTACCATCAAGCGCGCACCGATTGAATTTATCGAATTAGAACTTGCCGTACTGGAAGGCATGGGACTGCAGTATAGCCTCGGCAAGGAATACGTTGCCCGAAACGGCTCGACTCGCCTAGTCGACGTGACATTGCAGCATTCCACACTAGTCGCGCCAAAAGATAAAATGCATAGCATGCCGTTTCCAGGCGTCAACATGGACAATTTACCGTTCCTCGGATTGATCGCAACGGTCGCAAAAGGCCGCACCCTTGTTCACGACTGGTCATATGAAAACCGCGCAATTTACTTTACTGAATTATCAAAATTAAACGCTAACATCGAATTAGTTGATCCGCACCGCGTTTACATCACAGGCCCAACCAAATGGAAGCCTGCTGACGTCGTCGCGCCGCCAGCACTACGCCCATCTGTCGTCATCCTGCTAGCAATGCTTGCTACACCGGGCAGGTCAGTCTTACGTGATGTCTACTCGATCAATCGCGGCTACGAAGATTTCGCCAACCGCCTAAATACCCTTGGCGCAGACATCGAAACATTGCAAGATTTCTAACATCGTAAATCTCGCACGTGGTTCTAGCCTTTACCCCGATAAATATGGTACAATAGCTAAAGTTTGGCGGATGTAGATCAGATGCCAAGACAATGACCATTACATTTTGGCGAATGTAGCTCAGTTGCCAAGGCGAAGCCGATTTATAAAATTAGCGCTCGCTCTAGCCAACTGAATACTTCTACGTTCATAAAACTATACTAGTCACAAAGACATTTTTGGCGGATATAGCTCAGTTGGTTAGAGCGCCGGGTTGTGGTTCCGGAGGTCGAGGGTTCAATTCCCTTTATTCGCCCCAAATGAAATACCAGTCCCTCGCCGGACTGGTATTTCATTTGTAGGGGTTAAATCCGCGAGTAGGTGGTTCGCGAAAACTTGGCCGCATCGTAGGTTTGACGACATCAGATATTAGCGGACCTGTTCGTCGTGCTGGCATGCCTGTATTAGTACGAGGATCTACGGGCTGTTCACTAGATAGTCCGGGGCGAGTAGGAACCGGGATGCCTGCATCGCGCTGGAAATGCAAAGTACGATGATGTCCATTGGCAAGCATAGAATGGTGATAGCCACCGACCGATTTTCGGTTTCGTTCGATATGCAAGCGCTGATTAAACGACTGCGGGCTGACAGAAGCCCCAATAGGATTGATGGGTCGTGAAACGTCAGCAAAGCCATTGGAATGGAGCGACGCGTCATCTAAATCATTGGTAAATTTGTTAATACTCATAGTACGTGTATCAATTATACTGCATTAATCCTCTTACGCTTTCTATTATACGTTAAAATCTGGTATAATTTGAAGGCGCGCGGGCGTCGTATAATGGCTAATATGCCTGCCTTCCAAGCAAGCGATGAGAGTTCGATTCTCTCCGCCCGCACCAAAGAAATAACACATCCATAGCGATGTGTTATTTCTTTGGTATGCGACCGAGGACCGAGCTCTTCATTCTGAAAGAATGTGGGTTCGTGAAGCGCAGAGCAGCAAAATTAGTTTACTCATTTTGCAAACAAGCGGAAATAGGAAGCGTAGCGACCGTCTTCTCTCCACCCCTAACTACTCCTCTTCCGCATCCGCTTCTTCCTTCGTCACATGCACCGTTCCATGCGCATGTTCTGGTGGTGCGTAAATCGAATACACCTTCAGTACATCATCACCCGTATTAATTAAATTATGCCAAGTTCCTGCAGGTACAAACACCGCATCGTCATCCGCCGCGGCCGTCTGCGTTAAGTCATCCTTGCTTGAGCCCATAAATACTGTTGCATTACCCTGTTCTACCCGCAAAAACTGATCGTGATCATCATGCACTTCCAGCCCGATATCATGCCCTGGCTGAATCGCCATTACTGTAACCTGCAAATTCTTGCCCGTCCACAATGTCGTCCGGTAGTTTTCATTCCCAAGTGTTGCCTTTTCGATGTTCGTAACAAATGGCTTCGGTCCGTGATCAGTGAAATCCATTGTGATAAGTCCTCCCATTATGTGTGTTTCTTATATATCCTATTATAAAGGACCGTTCGCCTAGGGGAAAGTCTCGCAAATACGCTATAATATCAGAGTACGCCACGGTAGCTCAGTATCCAAACGCAGTGAGAGATAGAAAACAAGCATACTTTACCGACTGGATCCATGCTACTAAACGTACCTTATTCATCACAACATTACATTCGCCCCGGTAGCTCAGTGGATAGAGCAGAGGACTTCTAAGCCTAAGGTCGTTGGTTCGATCCCAACCCGGGGTACCAATTTTTTGTTATACATAGATATTATTCATACCTGTTAAGATAGATTCATGAAACCTCTACCAACATCATTAACCGATTTGGCATTAATTAAACCAAACCCCTTACAGCATGCGCCAATCACGCTGAGTTGGTTTATGTCGAACAACGGCAAAGAAACATTATTACTAATGGGTAACGCCGAGCATGAAATCGAAACACCAACACTAGAAAATGAAATACAGATACTCGAAGAATTCGTTGAGCTGGAAGTTAATAACGCCCAAATAACTTGGATGATCGAGTTTGATAAACGCGTTATCGGCGTTGCCTGGATCGAGCTTACCGAGAATCATAATGTATTACCGCCGAGCGTCCATTTAATGATCGGGGATAAGAAATATCGCGGAAGAGGCATCGGAAAAACAGTTATGCAAAGTCTCATTCGGTATATTAAAGATTATACTGATGCGCGCGTGATCTATTCACGCCACCTAAAAAGTAACGTGGTCGTTGCAAATATGAATCACAGTCTTGGCTTCATTAACGATAAAGCGGCCTACGTCGATAAGAATGAGCTGGAGTGGCAGAATATTAAGCTGCCAATTTAGTTCTTACTTCGCATATCGTGCTGTACCAATTCAATTTATATATAATTCATCTAAAGCCGTTAATACGCCAATGCTATAAATGCCAAGATATATACAATTACCGCGAGGGCTATAGTGACGAGGACTAATCTTACATATGTCTTGCTTGTTCGTTTATAAAGCCATATCCAGAACCCTACTATGAGCACTAAGATTGCAATAATGTTAATTAGCCATAAAGGCACAAGTCCGATTGCTGCCATTCCGCATGCAGGACAATCTTTTGGTATGGATTGTTGAAATAGGTATGTTGCTACCACAGTTATGCTTGTAAGTAGTATTGCAGCCGAAGTCGAAATAGCGAAAAATATTTTCCATTTTTTTCTATTATTCATATCACTCATTCTAACATAAGCCGGTTCTAACTACGATCAGAGTGCTGTCCCAAATTAAAAACTTATTCTTCTTGGATGAGTTTTTAATATTAATCCGAGACTGAATTGAATCAACGGAAATTTGCAAAGTAAATTTATATCGCTAGTTCGTGTGTTTTACGACTAAACAGCAAAATAGGTCTTTATTAGACCGGAAGCTTTGCTAGTAAGATAATTGCCACTATAAATGAATTTAACAGTAATGGAATGTGCATATAAAACAGACGCGGCCTTTTTACTAGTGCCACTATGCCGATAGCTACGCTAGCAATGGCGAGCATGGCCAACCAAACGAATAATTGAAGGTCTGATCCTATGCTTGATCCGGAATCCTGCGTAGCTGAAGGACCCAGCGATAATCCCGCTAGCGTACATACTTCAAGAAGAAAGAAACCATAAACAAACGTAGCCAATTTGAGCGTCGTTTCTTCTTTGTTCGGTTTTCGGGAGCGCGTTTTACTTTTTTTGAATAGGGTTTTGATGTCGGAATTATTGTCTTTATCTAGGCGTGCTTGGGCTTTTTGATCTATTTCATCTAAACGGGCGAGCCAATTTTTCTTAGCCATAATTCTTGTCTTTCATTGGTTGATAGAGTAAGTATAACATAGGCACTTTAATATTATTTCACTCATCACGACATCTGATCAGTCCCGTTAGCGGGTATTTCCAGCTAATAAGCTAGAGCTCGGTAGAAGCCTGTAAAGCGGAACTCTATTACAGGTCTATCTGCCGCTCGTATTTATATTTGCTCTAAAAAAGTAACGATTTTACTCATGCGTCGCTGCCTGGTTTCTGCCGCACTAGCATCTGCAACGGATCGCGCAAATTCCTTGCGCTTCGAGTACGTAAGGTCATGGAATTTTTCGGCAAGCTTCCGTTCACTCAGCATATCAACAAGTTCTTGTGGCGTCGCTACCTTGCGATAGCCGCTGTCAAGTTCTAAAGTGACTGTCACCGTCTGACCAGATGTTACACCAGCAGCTTTTCGATCACGCTGAGGAAACACCACCATACACTTACCGTCTACACCAGTAGCGGTGCTTTGATAAGTATATCCATTGATTGTTATTTTTAAAGGAGCACGCTTGTTCCCCCCTATTTCTTTTAGATTCACAAGTGGAATTTCAATCGATGCGTGATTGCCAGATCCGATAATAATCGTGTCATACGTCGTCTTCATACATTGATAATACCAAGCTTGGTCGGATCTACCTACGATCACGAGGCATACCGTTCATGTTTATTGCCGACCAGCAATATAGGTGCTACAGTGCTAACATGAAAACAAAACTCCAGCAGGACAAATAATGCCAGAGAATATACGAAAACAGACACCAACAGACGAGTCAGCAAGAGCAGTAAAGATTAGCCAGCTTTATCCGCAACCGTCAGCGGATAAACGTTCATTTACACACTTCACATCGGAAACGCCAGATGCAATGGTGTCGGAAAATACACCTATCAATTTGGGGAAATTAATAATTGCAGGCTTAGCCATAGCCGTACCCTTTATTATTTTTGAAATAGGATTTTCGACCCTACACAGTGCATCGTCACCAATCGAAGTCAGTCAGATACGAATGCTAGCTACGCTATACCTCTTATTCACCGCGAGCCTTGCGTGGTTTGCCTATAGGTATTTTTCGAAAATAAGTCCCGTGACTAATAGTAGTGCTGGGATCACCTACTGGATGATATTGTTATTTTCAGTGCCCGCTATGCTCTTGATTAAGAATTTATTTACTCCCAGTTCACCGCCATTTACAGCAGGGATGTTCGCGTATTACATAGCGATATGTGTTATCTATAGTGCTGCGACAATCATCATCGTCTATTTACTGCAACGTCAGAATAAAGGTCGGTCCAATAATTTTAGAGCAGTTGCCACATTCCTAGCGCTTCCATACATTGTCGGGCTACTTATCGCATTACTGAACACGTTTTAACGACAGCTAGATAGGCCAAGCTGGCATGGTTCTAATATAGGTTCTTGTACCGTACAATAAAAACTTAAGCATAAGCTGGACGATTCACACTTTCACTGCTATCCTTAAATCAACATGAAGAAAAAACAAACAAAGAATAGATATTCAAAGTTAGAAAAAATATTTACAGTAGCAGGCTTGGGTCTGATCATTATCGGTTGTATTGCGAACATTTACAGCGCAGTCACAAATGTGCGTTTTATGAATGATCCAATTTTCTTAGCGTACTACTACCGCTTCGTGGTACTACTGGCGGGTGGTTTTGCGATCGGTTATTTCTTGACTAAAAAGTCCGTCGGATCTAAGTGTTTTGCTGGTGTTGTTTACGCAATCCTAGCCACGGCAGTATATTTACTATTTGATGTGATGCGTGTCATTTCTCAGAACATATGGGACAGTCCGTCATATCCGTGGGGAAAGATATTATTTTTCGGCTTACCAATTTTTGCCATCCTTGCGACAGTGCTGATCGCCTACTTTTCGCAGTACAAATCTAAGCGTTCCGAAGTAAGTATGCTTGCTAAAATATTATTAATCGCCGCTTTCGTTGTGTCACAAGCTCACCTATTAATTAGTAGTTTTTACTATCTCTCAACTGGCGCAGCGATGTTTGACCCTAATATGTCATTCTGGCTTATCATTGGCAGCTACCTGACGATTCCAATTGTCGTTGCGTGGTTAGCATATCTATTACTAGGCACGATTAAAAAACGGTTCGACCGACTATTCTTTGCTGTATTAATTGGCGCGATATACAGCATTCTAAGTCTTGTATTGTGGGAATTTAGAACTGACGCCTCGAATGAAGCGACAAATGCATTTGGTAGCATCGTCGCACCACTGACACTTATCGTTGCAGGTGTATTAATATGGAAAGCACGCAGCGCCGTTAAATAAATCGCCCTGACTTTTACCTCATATTGTTAACTACATCACTGAAATCAATTGCATGTCAGTACATAATCAATACTGTTCATCACAACCCTAAGCTTTAGCCTCTGCTAAGGCTTAGGTCCTGTTAATAGGAGGACTACGAACAATATGTCTAAATTTGCATTATTAATTGTTGACTTGCAGAATGCTTATTTTAATAATGATGCACTACGCGATCAGCAATCTAAATTACTAGAAAAAACTAACGAACTTATTGCCATGGCGCATGCCTATAGTATGCCAATATTCAATATCAAAACCGAGCACCAAAAAGACATCGCAACCTGGACGCTTAATATGATAGATGATGACAGTGGCTATTTATTTGCAGGTGACGACGATGCTCAAAATATTGATGGACTACAGACACAAGATTCAATCGAAGTAATAAAAACCCGAGACAGCGCATTCTATGGAACGACGCTGCCGATAATGTTAAAAAATCATTCAGTCGATACGATGATACTGTGCGGCGTTTCGACACACACCTGTATATTTCAGACGGCGTCTGATGCGTACGCAGCTAACTTTCGCATCATCCTTGCCATCGACGCAATCGCGACGCACGATCCTAAATACCATCAAAATGCGCTGACTATTCTAGAAACAGAATATCGTCAGCGCAGTATGAATTTAGAAAAATTAAAAGATTATATTCAGGATAACCGTCAACAGAATACTTAACACGATACTGATAATAAGACTTGGCCAAAAGAAAAATTTAACCTTTACTTTGCCCGATTGCTCATCTTTCATCATGCAATACCCTCCTTATTGGCCCGTGCCGGTTGGGGTCGTCGGTGCAGTTGTCGGCGTATTAATTTCGGTGCCAGCCCCTGTACCCGCCTGTCCGCCGAACATACTAGAGCCGCCAAACATAAAGAATAATACGATCAATAATAACACGACTAATGCAACGATCCATCCATTATGCGTGCGACGTTCACCGTTATCTACAACTACAGTTTCTTTTTCTACCATATATCATCCTTTCGTTAGATGTTGATATAATATTATATGCAATCCTAAAGCTCGTCTGTGAAATAGTTTACAGATATATGAAAGTTAGATGACCTTACTGTGGTAGTGACAAATGTTCGTCGGTGATCGTCTGCGCCTGCTGCTCGACGCCTAAGATCTGCTGTACTTGTTCTAAAGTAATTTCAATCGTACTACCCGGCGCGACGGTGCCGGAAAGCATTTGCTTTGCGACGGTATTTTCAACTGCACGTTGTACGATTCGTCGCATAGGACGCGCACCTAAGCGCGGGTCATAGCCACGGTCAACAAGCAATAGCTTAGCGTCCTGTGCAACGTTAATCGTAATTTTTTGTACTGCCATCGTTTTATTAATTCCAGCTAATATCAGATCGATTACTTGCACGAGTTCGTCTTTGTTCAATGGTCGGAACGTGACAATTTCATCAAAGCGGTTCAGGAATTCAGGACGGAACTGGTTAGTGTTAATCAGCTCGTCAACGAACTGCTTTTCGAATTGCTCTAATTCGTATCCACGATCAATATATTCACGAATCCTATCCGCACCGGCATTCGATGTGGCGATAATAATCGCGTCACGGAAACTGACTTCGCGGTTTTTAATGTCACGTAAAATACCCTCGTCGAGTAGCTGTAGTAATGTCGTTAATACCTGCGGGTGTGCCTTTTCAATTTCGTCTAACAGAACAACGCTAAACGGCTGCTTCATTGCCTGCGCAGTCAAACTCATGGGATCATCAGCACCATCGGCAATCAAACGAGTCACATCTTGCGGGCGAACATATTCATTCAAATCGAGTCGAATCATCCGGCTTTCGCCACCAAAATACACATCGGCGAGTGCCTTTGCAAGCTCCGTTTTACCGACACCAGTTGGCCCAAGGAATAAGAATGTTCCAATCGGCCGGTTCTGGTTACGCACGCCCGCACGTGCACGACGCAGTGCGTCACTGACGACGCCGACGGCGCGCGTTTGGTTAATCATACGCTTATGTATCAGGTCTTCTAGACTGAGTAGCTTTTTGCGCTCTTCTTCACCACTTGCCACGCCAACTTTGATATTCATTGTTTGTTCGATGGCTTTTTGCACGGACTGGGCGGTCACGAATCCGTCCTCAGCATAGCTGGCCGCTGACTGCATCAGCTTCAACGCGCGACCTGGCATAGCAAGATCGTGAATATAGCGTTCGCTTAGGCGATACGACTCTTCTAGTGCCTGATAGGTATAAGTTACTTTGCGTTGGAATTCGGTCATAATTAATTGGTCGCGCATAACGGCAATCGTTTCACCCTTACTAGCCTGCTCGATGCTAATGCGGTTTAATGCATTAATCAGTCCGGGATTGCGCTGACCGATTTGCAGATATCGCTGCTCGTCCATAGTTAAAATAATGCGCAGTCGTCCTGCTTCGAGGATTGGCAGTAGCATATTTGTCAGGTCAACCGAACCGATACCTTCTTCAAAGAACAGCTGCGCATTGTCTAGGCATATGATAATATTTTTTGCACTATACGCCTCGTTCAATACTTTCATGACCAAGTTTTCCAGTTCCCCACGCCCAGGCGCCGCTGCAATCATTGATGACGAATCCAGGATAATTACTTGGCGGAATTTTAGGTTGTCAGGTAGATGCGACGATGCATCTAGTAACCTTTCGGCAAATGCATGGACGATCGTCGTCTTGCCTACGCCAGCAGCGCCAACCAGGACGGCATTTTGATGACCGGCTGATCCGAACGTATTGATAAGTTGATCGAGCGCCTGAGTGTGCGCTTCTAAGTCTGCCGATAACATACCACCACGGGCAATCTGCTCACTGATATTTTGACCAAACCTTGTCAGCATCGGAATATACCCGAATGACCAGTCACGAGCGATACCACCAGTACGTTTTGGCTTGGCATGCGTCGTGATTAAATCACGAATGTGCTGATGCCACTGAACACCTCGGATCAAATCTTCATCGTCTAAACGTAAATGCGCCAGCAGGCCATCGTGCTCGGGGAAGTTTCGCATCAAAGCGACGACCAGGATACTCGCGGAAACGTGCGCATACCCTAATTGCTCGCGTATAACCGTCGCTTCGTGCCACACTGCTGACATATCCGCTACGTCTTCAGATGCTATTTCTTGTAGCATACGGGCGCTAATGCCAAATCGGCTGCCAAAGAATTGCCCGCTTTGCACCATGCCAACCGCCGTTGCGATATCGCGCGGTGACGGATTTTTCGGCAGCTTGCCTAAAATATCAGCCGATAGCATATCGTCCATCGTTCGTGGATCTTTGGTGCTTTGTAAATGCTTTAAATCGTTTTTGTACCACTGGATAAACATGGTTGGAATAGCGGCGATACCTAACAATACCCACCCTACTGGCTGTCCAATAACCAACAACCCTAGGCCAGATAGGATTAATAAAAACGCGCTAACGGCAAATAACCGCTGCCACACACCCTCAAGCATATGGCCAATACGTGCTTTTTGCGCACGATAACTATGATAGTGAAATTCTATAGGCTCCATGGAATCCAACCTGCTGCGAATAGCATAAATCCGATTAGTGGAAATGCCGGTACAACTGCCCATATAACCAATGTGACGACGCCGATGATACTATGGACGGCAATTACCAAGGCGCCGAATATAATCATAAATGAACGCACCATCGCACCGATCATCCGTGAAATTAACCGATCGAAAAAGGCGTGCATTTTTACACTAAGCGGACCGTTTACTTTACCGGCTGATATTTGGCGGAATGGCGAAAATAATGTCCGTACCAGCAAATCAATTGAAAAGTAGTCCATGGTATTCGCCAGGCGTTCTTTTAGTATCATAAATCGCTGGCGCCAACCCGCGCCGTACCACCATGAAAGAATGCCAACTACAAACATAACCTTATTGTACCCCACCCCCTCCACTTACGCTATAACAGTATGAAGTCGTGTGAGCAAAATCATAATACTTATCTTTTTTCCAGTCGGGTGCGCCTGGCAAGGTATAATAGATGTATGTCAAAACCATATGTCACCCTCCTAGGCAAAGCCATCCGCAATATCGCGCGCATTCGCGGAGGTGGTTCGGCACTTCCTGGCCTTTTCGTTGAAAAGATTGATCCTGATTTTATCAAGCGCACCCTGGCGCAATTACCCCACGGCGTGGTCGTCATTAGCGGGACAAACGGTAAAACAACGACCACAAAAATGGTCGTCGCGTTACTGGAAAGCCAAGGGCTGAAAGTGTTTACTAACCGTACCGGTAGTAATTTCACCCGTGGTGTTGCTGCCGCGCTACTGGGCGAAGTCGATAATAACGGCAACCTTGATTCAGATATCGCCGTTTTGGAACTGGACGAGGCGCACGCAGTGCATTTTGTAAAAACAATTTCACCAAAATATAGTCTATTGCTGAATGTTATGCGCGATCAGTTAGACCGCTTTGGCGAAATCGACACGACAGCTAAAATGTTGGCGCAAATTGCCGACAAGACAACTGGCATAGTCGTTTTGAACCGCGAAGATCCCCGTGTTGCCGCAATTGCCAAAACGTTGCCAGCAGAAAAAGTACATTACTTTGGCCTTGCATCAGAACTCACCCATCTGTTCCCAAATGACGATGACATGCGAAGCACCATTATAAAATCCACTAAACAACTACAGCTACCCGAGGCGGGCGTTATTTTACAAGGATTAAAAGATACGACCGCCCAGTTTATCGTCGAAGGCAGGCCAATGACAACAACGCTAAAACTGCATGGCATCTACAATATCTACAATGCCGCAGCCGCACTGGCACTAGCGCGTTGTATTTTACCCGCTGACCATGACAAAGAAAAACTAGTCAAAGCACTTTCCGAAGTTACTCCGGCATTTGGCCGTGGTGAAACATTGACTGTTAACGGAAAACCATTTGAATTAGTTCTTGTCAAAAACCCTAGCGGCTTCCGGCTAAGCCTGTCGTCATTCAAGCCAGTAGGCTATCAAACAATGATTGCTATTAATGATAACTACGCCGATGGCCGCGATATGTCATGGCTATGGGATGTCGAGTTTGAAAGTCTACGAACCGATGGGGTTGCCGCAGTCACTGGCGTTCGCGCCTACGATATGGCACTTCGACTGCAATACGACGAAATCCCTATGACACTTGTCGAGCCGGACTTGTCAGCTGCCTTGCGACAGTTTATCGCATCAGGTGATCAGCCAAAGCGTGTCTTTTGTACGTACACAGCCATGTTAGCACTACGCCGCGAACTAGGGAAAATTACAGAAGTGGAGCAAATATCATGAACGATAAATCAATTACAATTCTGCAGTTATACCCTCGCGATATGAATATCTATGGCGACTGGGGGAATACCCTTGTCTTGAAACGTCGTCTGCAGTGGCATGGCTATACAGTTAACCTAATCGAATACAACCCTGGTGATACATTCCCTACAGACGTTGATTTAATTGTCGGTGGCGGCGGCCAGGATTCGGGACAAGACGTTATCCAAACTGACCTACTTGCCATTGGACCACAACTGCGCGAGCTTGCCGAAAAAGACGTTCCGATGTTAATGATCTGCGGATTGTTCCAATTATTTGGCAAATTCTTTAAAACACAGGACGGGCATATCATTAAAGGTATCAGCTTGCTGGATTTGGAAACACACGCTGGTCCAGAACGCCTGACCGGCAATGTTATTACTGAAAGTGATGAATTCGGTGAAATCATTGGATATGAAAACCATAGTGGCATGACCTTTTTAGGTAAAAACGTCATGCCACTTGGCAAAGTCATTAAAGGTGCCGGCAATAACGGCCAAGATGATAGCGAAGGTGCGCGTTATCGGAACATTATAGCGACCTACATGCACGGGTCATTGTTGCCCAAAAACCCGGCTATCGCTGACTTTTTGATTGAAAAAGCCGTTATGCGTAAATACGGTGAATTTATTCCAACAGTTGTTGACGACCGTTTTGCGCAACAAGCCCGCGCCGTCGCCATCAAACGTCCGCGATAACATATCCTATAGAGTCCCGAACAGCCTTTCGCGGCCGAGCGTAAACTGCGCAAGAACATATGTTTTTGCACTATCGCTGAGCCTTGCTTGTATATCCTCTTTTTCGTAACGCGCTTCATAGATTGGTTGCACCATCCCATACTTTCGAATGAAATGTTCATGTTTACTACCCTGGCCTTCGATGTCATGAATCACCCCTAGCCCATTACAGAAGAAATCACACAATTTAACATAGAAGGCGTCGGCATCTTCTATCCCTGTAGCGACTTTTTTAGCATATGCTTCTAACCCTTGATAATAATCAACTGGAGCTTCGTCATTAGGAGCATTAGTCACTGCCGCAACAACCTTTGCAACTTTCGGTGAAAAAAGCATTTCGATATGTTGCAATGCCAGGATTTGTTGTTCGCCGGCACTCATCATATTCATATCTTCACTTCCAGGGAGGGGTGAATGGTTGTCGGTTAAAAGGCTGCCATCAATAATTTCCAAAGCGTGGTCTTCAACAACATCATGCAGCATCCCAGCGATAATCACATCAGGATCATCAATATCCAGGTAGTGTGCGATGCGATTAGCGACGCGGAGTAAATGCTCGGTATATGGGCGATCCTTATGTCGATCGTCTGCATGCGCTTTGCCAATAAGTTCATAGGCAAATTGTAATTGCTTTTGCTGATCTGGCGTCCAGTCAAGTGCAGCTTCCTGCAATAGTTCATACAGCTCGAACGTATTTTTGTCCTTAAGCCCTAATTCTTCGGGGACACGTTCAGTTGCATTAAGATTGTATGATTCTGTCATGGATTGTATTCTCCTTTCGAATCTACGTACGGTATAAAAAAAGCGGCCGCACATAAAGATCCGATTTAATTAATCTTTATGCAGCAACCGCATTGGACGGAGAGTAAAACTCTCCCGCTGACCTACTACATTTTTACGTTATCACACTATGATGATAATGTCAATGTACGCTAGCGCGCCGTCGTCGCGTCGATATTATTATAGCCCCTGTAAAGTGCGTAGTTCATTCACGATCTGGCTACCATGCCCAAGCGGTGTCACGCGGCCGTACACTTTTACTACTTGCCCGTCAGGATTAATAATAAACGTTTTACGCAATACGCCTTCTTGACCGAATTGTTTTTTACCCCAAGCGCCGTAGGCATCCATAGCGGTTTTATCTGGGTCGCTAAGCAACGTGAAATTAAGTGTATATTTTTCCTTAAATTTGTCGTGACTACTAGCATCGTCTTTGCTGACACCAATAATTTCAGCATCTAACGCGGCAATATCGTCCCTTGCATCGCGCAAACTACAGGCTTCGATGGTACAACCTGGGGTGTCGTCTTTTGGATAAAAATACAAAACCACCCATTTGCCTGCGTAATCAGACAGTTGATGAGTGGCGCCATTTGCGTCGTGTAATTCAAAGTTAGGAGCGGCGTACGGGACTTGTTTCATACCCTTAGTATACCCTTTTTGCTATAATAGAGCTAAAGTGAGCACTCCTGATAAAGTCCAACCAGCCACAAAACCGCGGATTGATGCCTTTGACTACC
>JAQGGY010000033.1 GCA_028289095.1 Candidatus Saccharimonadota bacterium | reverse complement strand
GCTGTTTTAATGCGTTCTTCAAAATTTGACGTCCCGCACTAATACTATCTGATCCTTCGACTTTAATAGCTGATGAAAGGTTGACTAGCGTCACGCCGCCGCCCGCTACAATACCATCAGCCAGCGCAGCCTTAGTAGCCGCAACAGCATCATCGACACGGAATTTCTTTTCATCAATTTCGGTTTCGCTAGCGCCACCAACTTTGATAACCGCCACCTTGCCAGATAACGCCGCAGATCGTTTACTGTACTGCTCTTTATCATATTGGCTGGTTGCGTTTTCGGCCTGTGCGCTAATTTGTGCGATACGGATTGCAACATCGGCTGATTCGCCGCCACCTTCAATAATTGTCGTCTCGTCTTTACCAACAATAACTTTGCGTGCCGTACCAACAACTTCTAATCCGACAGACTCGAATGATAGCGCCTGGTCGTCACTGACAACAATTGCGCCTGTTAATGTAGCAATATCTTGCAAAATTTCTTTACGACGATCGCCAAACGCCGGCGCTTTGACAGCGACTGTATTAAAGACACCCTTTAATTTGTTCAATACCAAAATACTTAGCGCTTCGCCCTCTACTTCGTCGGCAATCAAAACAACATCTTTTTTACCCGCTTGAGCTAGTTTTTCTAGCATTGGCAAGAATTCCTGGACGCTGCTAATTTTTTTATCAGTAATGATAATTGCAGGCTTCTCATATACCGCTTCTTGGCGGCTAGCGTCGGTAATAAAGAACGGGCTGACAAATCCGCGGTCTAGACTAAAGCCTTCCACTACTTCCGCTTCCAGTTCTAAACCTTGGCTTGCTTCGACAGTCACAACGCCGTCTTTACCAATTTTTTGAATCACATCAGCAATCAGTTTGCCAATCACTTCGTCGCCAGCGCTAATTGTTGCCACTTCAGCCACGCGGTCGTGCTTACCTTCGACGCTTTCCGCCATACTATCCAGCTGTTTTAGTACGTCAGCGCCAGCAGCCTCGATACCTTTTCGTAGTTCCATTGGGTTATGGCCTGCCGCGATCAAGCGATTCGCTTCTTTTAGGATGCTGTACGTCAAAATCGTTACGGTTGTCGTACCATCACCTGCAACTTTATTTAGTTTCGTCGCCGCTTGTTTGATTAGTTCCGCACCAACTTTATACCCCAATGTCTCGTCGTCATTTTCAGGTAAGTCAATACTTTCAGCCACGGTTACACCGTCATGCGTCACTGTTGGACCACCGTACCCTTTGGCGATCACGACATTACGGCCTTTTGGTCCGTAGGTTACCTTTACTGCATCATACAATGCTTTTGCCCCACCAAGGACACGAGTACGCGCGTCATCATCATAAAAAACTTTTTTAGCCATTATTTTTCTTCCTTCTTTTCGAGTTTCTTGATTCTTTGATCCAGTAGTTCCATCTGCTTAGGCAGTCGCATCACGTACACTATCAACTTCACGAGGTACAGTACTGCAAAAACGTACGCTGTAAATAGAACAAATGGAAGAATTATTGAACCGAAATTTATTAAAGATTCCATATTATACCGTCGCGAGGACGTCTTCTTCTTTTACGATCAGATATTCCGTTCCATCAATTTTCAGTTCGGTCGTACTGTATTCTTTGTAAACGATTTTGTCGCCCACTTTTATACCCTTTACGTCTGGGCCAATAGCTTGCACATTCGCTAGGACTGGTCGCTCTTTTGCGGCGTCAGGTAAATAAATTCCACTTGCAGTCTTTGTGACGGCCACTTCACGTACCGCAACGACACGATCCGCGAGAGGTTTAATCGGTGATGTCATCATTATCCTCCGTATTTAATCATTATTAAGTAAGTCCTATTGTAGCCAAAAAAATTAGCACTTGCAAGGTGCGAGTGCTAATTTTACTATTCACAGATAACTACTAGTTTTCGTCAAAGTGTTTTCGAGACTCAACATTACGACGATGTAATGCGCGTCGTGCTATATCAGCGGGCGCAACATTGCTGCCCATTAATTCGGCTATGATATCTACTTCTTTTGGTAATTCAAATAAGTCAGCGTTCTGTCGTGGCTGTTCGGCTTTGATTGATGCGCTTTCCTCATCTGCTAAAATTTTGTCCGCTTCTAGCGTTAATTCATATGGTGTCATACCGACATAATAATCATCCAACCCTTCACTAACGGCTTCTGTGCGAGCAAATCCATCTGTGCGTTCAACGCCACGGTGATCGAGCATAAACTCATTACGGGAATCTTTGATGGTGCGTACGTTACCGCTAGTACCATGATCATGCTTTTTATCAGATCGCAAATAGTTAGCGCGGTTTTTTTCTTTTATATCAATAGTGTTTATGTTTACTTTTTTCATAAACAATATTATACACAAATTGTAGTAAATGTCAATAGACAACGGTGGTTCTAGACGCGTGGATGACTATGCAACTGCTGTCAATTCACCCTTGACGGCTGCAGGTACAAAATTACCCGCATCAACTAATTCGCCGACTTCCTGTAGGCCAGATTCGCTGGTCACTATATTGCCGTCTTCTTTGATTACTTGAATCGTTGTTATTCCAGTCGACTCCTCGACACTCACAACAATCGCGCCAGATAAACCACTGGTTTTGACATGCATTGCCGCCGCATCCTTGTCACCCATACCACCATCAATGGCGTTACGACCTTGCAAGCGTACCCCTTCGATAATGGCATGTGCCGTCGGTTGCCCCGCAGGTACGTACAAAACAATCACGCTTCCTGCGGTTGCCAGCCAGTCAGCGACAGCTTTGCCGACATTCCAAGCAAACTCGACAGTTAACCCAGTTTCACTGGTTCCCCGTATGTCATTTTCTGCTATCATATTTTCAGTCATTATACTTATTATATCACCCACCTTCTCTTGACTTTTCATATTGTTTATGCTACAGTGATGGGTAATATGACCGAAATCAATACAAACAGCTACAATAGCCTACCGCCTTCAGAAGAAAACAACGATGATTCCGACATGCAGGCTTTTATTGCACGCATGGAAGCCGCATACAAAGGATTAGAGAGCAAGAAAGACAAGCTGACCAGCTTATATGAAAAAGGTGACCAGCAAGCACTCGACGAAGAAATCGACGCCATTGTAGACGTCATTGCCAACCATAACCCAGAAAATAATGATAATTTAAAGCGTCTGCGTGAACTGCGTAACTATCGCAGCCCGGGACCTTCAATCACCGAAGAAATTGACCAGATTACGAACCGACAAAAAAAACTGTACGCTGATTTTCGCGTTCTCGTCGTTAATGAGGCTGGCCTGCCTGACGAAACGCGCTTTACCGAGATTGAAGCGTCACGCAACGCAATTGGCGCTACGCTTGAGTCAGCGTTCCCCGACGGCGTTTACACCTCAACCGACGCCCTAAAAACCCTGGGTATCATCAACGTCGACGAAAATGACAAAGAAAACTACAGCTTCCCTTCTAAACTCGTTCCTGAAAGCACCGATGAATTATGGAAGACGTATCTTGCCTCTGTGTGCAAGCACGTAAAGACCGTCGAAGACTTGAAACTAGGGACGTCAGACCAGGGATCGGTCGAACAGGCGGATCGTACGCGAACTTTTGCCCATAACGCCGTCACAAAAGAACTACATGCTATTCTAAACCTTCAGCCTACTGACAACTGGGAAAATAAAAACACCCGTAAATTGATCGCCAGTATGCGCGATCAAGTATTCCCTTCTAAAGAAGCTGCCTTATCAGTCGAAAGCATGGCGCTACTAGAATCACATCTGGCCAACCTAGATGCGTCCGAACAATTATCAAGCCACTAAAACTGCTTATTAATCACGGGCTTTGACTTTATTTATCTAACATGCTATTATATATTCTGATGTTTTGAGCCCCTAGCCAGAGGAGTGGACATGCGTCTAAAAGGCATCTATATTGCCCTCGACACAGCCAGCACGATTGCAGAACGTGCAAAAGAGCAGATTGTAAGCAAAAAATCGTCAAAATCTGACGACACAATAGCCTTAAAGGTAAAAGATCCACACACGAACGAAGAAAAAACGCTGCACGTAACCTTTACAGGCCTACGTAAAAATGGATTTCTTCACGGCCACACATCAGATGGAGCACAGCATATTTTTATCAAACTTGGCGCCAGCGCCGAGCGTGATATTAAGCACCCGACTGTTGTTGTTTCCATAAAGGAAACGAACATGAGCCCTGCTCAACGACCTTCGGGGCCACACAATGGCATCTCCAAACGCCGGTAGCCACTTTGGGGAGTACTCAGACTCCCCAAAGTGGCCCGGCTATTTAATTTCCTGAAATTCTACACTTACGCATCGTCGTATTTAATTTTATAGACAGACTCCGCTACAATAGACCTAATGACTATTCGCTTTGCAACACCCGACGAAACCGACCAATGGAACCAGCTAATACTTGCCAACCCCGACAAGGGTAATGTTTTTCAGGGCGTTGAATTTGCTGAACAAAAAAAGCTTGGCGGTTGGATACCACGATATTTGATAGGTGACAGCATTGCGATAACTGCTTTGGAAAAAACGATCCCTGGTATCGGCAGATTATGGTATCTACCAAAGGCACCAGGCGTCGTTTCAGTCCATCAATTAGATGATTTATTGGCTGACCTGACGGCGTTTGCTAAACAGCACGGCGTCTTTGCCGTCAAAATAGAACCAGAGCTGCTGGATTCAAACGAGACACGGGCTGACCTTATGAAGCTACGTCTAATCAAAGTCACCCCTATACAGCCGAATTTTTCGACAGTTAAATTAGATATTTCGACAGATTTAGATTCAATCATGGCCAGCTTAAACCAAAAAGGCCGCCACGCCATCAAACGGGCCGAACGCGACGGCGTCACGGCACGCTTGGTCGAATCGAGCGACGAAAACTGCGAATTGATGTACAAATTATTAGCGGACACCGCCAAGGGATCGTTTAGAATCCGAAGATACGCCTATTACAAATCATTTTGGCAACGCTATAGCGCCGTCGGACGCGGGCAGCTGTTCTTTGCATATGTAGACAACCAGGTTGTTGCCGGCGCCTATGCTGTCGTATTTGGCGGCAAAAGCACCTACAAAGACGGCGCATCGATCCGCGAACGAACCGTATACGGTGCCAGTCACCTATTACAGTGGCGCGTTATCGAATGGGCCAAAGCAAACGGTTCGGTTATCCACGATTTTTGTGGATCCCCCCCAGCTAATGAAATTAAAAATCCCGACCACCCGCATTACGGTATTGGCCGGTTCAAAACCAGCTTCAACAAAGAAGTCACGGATTATATCGGTGCCTGGGATATTATTATTAATCCAGTCGTCTATAAAATCTGGTCAAAAATCGGCGAACGCATCGTTGTCCGATTACACAGTAAACGCCATCACGAAAACTGGTATTAATAACTCACCCGCACCACCGTCAAACCTATTGACTTTTCATACCGTTTGTGGTAATATTCTTGCAACATACCATTAGCGTAAAATTAAAAACAAATACATGTCAGAAACAATCGTACCCTTCCCAAAAAAAGCAAAACTAGACGCCGTCGAGATCGTTACTTCATATTCTGACGATCAGGAATATCGGGAAAATCTGGGGAAAAGGTATAATATAGGCCGATCATTGGCGCGTGCCGCCTTGGTACGAACCGGTATGAACCGGGATATGGTCATGGAAGACAATTACGAACCTGATCTATCAGATGCCACTTCAGAAAAATCACTAGACGCCATGGTTGGCGCCCTCCCGTCATTCGTTCACGGCCTGGAAGGTATTCGCGAGTATCATGCAAATGGCAATATATCATCAAAAGAATATCGTTCGCTAAAAGGACGTGCAGCCCGATTAAATCATGCTATCAAATCTTTAATCAAACAAAATCCGACATTAACTTCGCAGAATATCACCGACACCGCGACTACCCTTTACGGTGTCATGAACCGAGAACGATGGGATGATAATCGTAATGGCTACGAAAAAGAAGCAAAATGGTTCAGTACGCAATTCGAAGGATCTTTACGTGGCATGCAACATGAGGTTATCGCAGACCAAGTTATCCAGGCTATCAATTCTGTTGACCCACTTATCGATCCAACCACTGGTGAAAAGTCGCCCCGAGTTACGATTGATACTAATGTCAGCGTTGATGACGATCTACATGGGACGGATATGTATATTACGCTAGACGGCGTCACCTTCCCTATCGATATAAAAGCATCCGATCGCACTGCGATGAATGCACGCAAAAAATCCCGCCATCCTCAATCTATCATCACCACTGGATTTACTGCATTTGAATTAAACGGCGCTTTTCAGGTCAGCGCTGAACGTGCCAACAAAGCCGCGCCAAGCATGCTACAAAAACTATATGCCGCACGCGAAGAATATATGCAGCAGAATAATATATCCAGCGACAATACAACGGATACATACAGTCACGCGTTAGCAGCCTAGCTATTGACTTTTTTAACCATTAGTGCTATTATAGACTAAGACACAAACCATATTTGGCAGTGTCAAAATCTTCCTACTGTGGTCGCTGACTAATCCCAAAACGACAAGTCACCCCTCTAGGTAGTAATCCGCCCTCCCGTCTAAGCTCTTGCGCTTACGGGAGGGCTTTCCTTTTCAGATATGACTAGCCGTTAATCACTATCCATTATTGACATATATTGTCATTAGTTTTATAGTAAATAAGTTCTATATTTCCGATAGAAGGTTGGCGATGAAACGTAATCCCAAGGCAAGAAAGCCTAAGAAAACAGAAACAATCGAGCATCCTCATGCTTTCACCCGGAAGATCGGCAAAAAGCGTAAGTCACGCATTGACCGCGACCAATACAAGGGTCGGGTGAATACCGAGGCTAGGCGCATGAATCACGGCGAACGGCGCGTCACCAACATGGAATGCACCGCTGCAAGTCGCGATGGTGGAGATATCGACATCCGCCCCATGCACATCTTGGCACGCGCAAACCAGCAGTACTAGAACACCACGCCCTTCGGTGACCTTTTGTCGAGAATACGACGCTAGGTCACCGAAGGGTTTATTTTTTATTTATTGTCTTTGCCGGCAATTTCACGCACGACTTCGCCGTCGTTCCATGGCAGCTTTTCACCGTTCACAATACGGTATTGTTCATGACCCATACCTGTAATCAAAACGATGTCGTCCTTTTTCGCGATGGATAGGGCTTTTTCGATTGCTTCGCGGCGATCAGGAATTTCTGTCAGTTTAGCGGTTGCGCCAGCTGTTTCGATACCTTCGCGGACTTGGTCGCGGATTTCTTGGGGGTCTTCGCTATAGCTTTCTTCGTCGGTCAAAATAATGCGATCTGCCAGGCGCGCGGCAATATCACCCATAATTGGCCGTTTTGTTTTGTCGCGGTCACCTGTGGCGCCAAATACTAGGATAATTCGGTTTTTAGTGACTTCTTTGGCGGCTTGTAATAATTGCTCAAGCGCATCAGGCGTGTGTGCGTAATCGACGACAACATCATAACCCAATCCTTCAACGACTCGTTCAAATCGTCCTGGGACGCCTTCCAGATTAGCGATACCTTCGACGATATCATCCAATTTAATACCCAACAGATACGCTGCAGCAGCTGCGGCGGTCATGTTATAGATGTTAAAGGTACCAGGCAGTGCGGTCGCCAGGTCAAGTTTCGTCTGGTGATCAATCATGATCGTTGCTTCGCTACCCTTTTTATATAATTTCGTATATTCGATTTTCGCTTCGGCTTCGACGTGCTTGCCGTAAGTGATTTTTTGGGCGCCCGCTGGGAATTTATTGTAGTAGTCGTACCATGCGTCATCGCGGTTCAATACGATAAATTTTGGCTCACCTGCAAATAATTTTGCTTTGGCAGCGGCATATTCATCCATCGTTTTGTGATAATCCAAATGATCCTGGGTTAGGTTTGTCATAATAGCTACTTCGATCGGAACGCCGTCTAATTTGTGCTGCTGCAAAGCGTGACTAGTGATTTCTAGGACGACGAAATCTACGCCAGCGTTTTTTGCATCACGAAAGAACTCTTGCATACGTTCGGTTGTGCCAACTGTTGCGTTCAGGTCATTCAGCTGTGTATCGTTGTCAATTTCGATCAGCGCGGTACTAAACATGGCTGTTTTGTGACCCGCTTCTTTTAATATTTCATTGATGTAATTGATTGTCGTCGTTTTACCATTGGTACCAGTGACAGCAATCACCCTTAATCCCTTGGCGGGATTGCCATATTTCAAGCTGATCATTCGTACGCGTCCGCGACGGTACAATTCTTCTAGACCATGGACGGCCTCTTTCGGTAAATAATTCCTCACCCCTCGTACAAGCTTCTGTTTCATATTCCTATTTTAGCACTTTCACAAAAAAAGCCCCCGTCCTTTCGGGCGGGGGTGAGGAATTTTACAATTCCTTTATTGGTTC
>JAQGGY010000028.1 GCA_028289095.1 Candidatus Saccharimonadota bacterium | reverse complement strand
GGGATCCAAGTTACCAGTTGGCTCGTCAGCAATCAAAATCTTCGGCTGGCGTACCACGGCACGCGCAATCGCAACCCTCTGGCGCTCACCACCAGATAATTGGTGCGGGAATTGTTTTTCTTTCCCTGTTAATCCCACCAACTCAATCACCTTTGGGACGGTGTTTTTGATTTCACGGTTAGTCATACCAGCGATCTCTAGGGCAAATGCGATATTTTCAAACACCGTACGTTGCGGCAATAATTTGAAATCCTGAAAAACCACACCAATTTTACGGCGCAGTAGTGGAATGTGCTTATCTTTTAGGGTGTCGTAATCGATACCGCCTACGACAATTTTGCCACTGGTTGGTTTTTCTTCGCGAGTTAACAAACGAAGTAATGTCGTTTTACCTGCACCGCTGGTACCAACAAGAATGACAAACTCTTTCGGTTCGACATGCAAACTAATACGGTTAAGCGCCGGTTTCATATCTTTACCGTATGATTTGGTGACGCGATCTAGTAATATCATTTCTATCGTTATTATAGCATAAGCACAAATTTAGACCAGACATTAAAAGAGTCCCAGCACTCGCTTTCTATGCGAATGCCGGGACTATCCTTTCTATGATTCCTGAGGAAGCTTGACGTATGGGCAGAATCTCTTCTTTACCGCGTAAATGAATTGTGCAAACAGAATGATAAAGTCTGCCATCACAGTAAACGGCAATGTCACTTTTCGAACGACGAGCTGACGTCGTTCTTCTGCGAGGTTCTGCGCCTGAATATGCGCAACACGCACCGTATCCAGTTCTTTGCTGACGGCATTTAACATTTCTGCATTCCAGTCACACCAATCGGGGAAATAATACGGTGATGCATACCCGTAGATTGTTCCCCAAACCGCTGGCGAACTCCCTTGCTCAACTCGAACAATGTACCGCTGATACCACCGCCAATAGACTTCATCATCATCCGAACTTTCCAGATGAAGATGATTGAAAATGACGCGTAGTACAGGTTCCAATATGCCGATGTTCCGTTGCCTCGCTACTTGCGCAGCGTAAGCATTGCGTTCGTCACGCCGCTTCGACAAATAGAAACCAAGTTTCTCGATTCCCCATCGGCCAACGAAAAACAGAATGACGAGCGATGCTATAACGAGCGATACCATCCACCAACCGCCCATGACACTAACATACGTCATGGCGCAAAAACCAAGCAATACCGATGCAAGCAGTGGCGATACATGTCCCTTCACCAAACGCGCGTTCCACGTCCAGCTATAGAAGCGCCGGGCAAACTTGCTCCGAAATACGTGTATGATCTGATACAGCACAAAACCCGCCGCCGCAATAGGCGCTGTTACTACAATAAGTAGAGTGGTCACTACTTTCCACAGCTTTGGTGTGTCGTCGTATCCGTTTTTATCTACTAGATAGTCTGCAAATACAATTCCAGCAAAGAAACCAACTAGCGCGACGCCACAGGCTAGGAAGCCAACTAGCACTATGCCAACTTGACCAGGATATCGAATACCCACCCCGATTATAATCGCGCCACACGCCAGCAACATGCAAAGCCAGAATTGCCGGTCACTAAATACCTTTGCGACCGCCTGCCGAACAAACAGCAGTGGCGCCCAAAGTGCGACAATCCAAAAAAAGCTACAAAGGCCGACTTTTTCTGCCGGTCGCTTTGCGTGCCGACGCCACCAGCGGTAAACACGCAGCGGCACGCCTTGCGGCGTAAAATCACCACGACTTGCTTCGCCCTTACGGGCAATTTCGCGAGCCTTTTCCTTGATGAGAGACAATAGCCTCACTTCCCTTCTTTTTCAGGTACCTCATAACAAAATAGGACTAGGGTTACTGTAATAAGTTTTGACCTCTATTGCAAGCGCTAGTGATATGCGCTCAGCTATTTGTGAGCGTCGATTCAAGGTAGGCAGTGATGAAGCCGTCGATTTTACCATCAAGCACCCCACTAGCGTCGCGATCTTCGTGTTTGGTGCGTGTATCTTTGACCATTGTGTAGGGATGTAGAACATAATTGCGGATTTGACTTCCCCAGCTTGCGGATTCGTTCTCCTGCAGATCACTAATATTTTCGGCGTGCTGTTCCAGCTGCAATTGTGCGAGCTTTGAACGCAATATTTTCATAGCTGTTTCCTTATTCTGTAGCTGCGAACGTTCATTTTGAATCGCCACGACAATGCCGGTCGGAATATGGGTAATGCGAACGGCGCTGTCTGTTGTATTGACTGACTGACCGCCGTGTCCGCCTGCGCGGTAGACGTCGATTTTTAGGTCTTTGTCATCGACTGCTACTTCTTCTGGAGTGGTAATTTGCGGTAAAATATCAACCAGAGCAAAGCTTGTCTGGCGCAAATTATCACTATTAAACGGACTTAGCCGCACCAAGCGGTGGACACCATTTTCGGAACGTAGTTTACCGTAGGCATACGGTCCAGTGATTTCAATAACACTGCTTTTAATACCTGCCTCGTCAGCCGCGGATCGTTCGACGATGGTTGTTTGCATGCCAGCCTTTTCCGCCCAACGCAGATACATACGTTCCAACATCTCCGTCCAGTCCTGTGCGTCAGTACCACCAACACCAGCACTCAGACGGATAATTGCATTATGATCATCATACTTTCCGTTGAACAATAATTCTTTTTTTCGTTCCGCTAGTTCGGTTTCGAGCGCACTAATTTGTGTTTCAAACTCGGCTTGCAAACTATCATCACCCAGTTCCATCAAATCACGCATGTCATCAGCCTGGCTGCGCAAAATATGCCACGGTTGCACCATCGACTGCAGTGCGGCAACTTGCTTACTTTTTTCTTGGGCGTATGCGGGATTATTCCATATCTCTGGCGACGCCATTTCGGCTTCGGTCGTTTCTAATAATACTGCTTTGTCATCGATTGCTAGCTGCTCATATGCCGTGGCGATAGATTGACGTAATGCCTCGAGCCTTTTTGCAAGCGGCTGCATTTATAATTCCTCAATTGCATTAACTGCAGCGACAAATTGATCGCCACGATCATTATAGTTTTTAAACATACCAAAACTCGCACAGGCTGGACTGAGGATAACCACGTCATCTTTCTCAGCATGACGCGTCGCTTCTGTAATTAAATCGCTCATTGCCACATCATTGCCCATATTGACTGTCGCAATATTTTGTTCACGCAGCACTTGTTCAATTCTGTCCGCTTCTTGCCCAATTAAAATTGCAGTCTTAACATTAGATTCCGCCGCAACTTTCGCAACTTCATCAAACTGCGCGCCTTTACTTGAGCCCCCTAAAATAATAACTTTTGGTTGATCAAAAGCATGCATCGCCGCAATTGCGCTACCCGGCGTTGTTGCAATACTGTCGTCGTAATACTGAACACCGTTAACAGCACGAACAAACTTAAGGCGATGTGGCAGGCCAGTAAAATCACTCAGGCCTTGTTCGATCATTTTGCGTGCGACAGGCTCAATACATAGGACAGCGCTGATTGCCGCGCAGGCGTTTTCGATGTTATGCTGACCTGCAAGTTTCAAAGCATCCACTGAAGCGACCCTGCGATCATCTTGCATAAACATATCGTCTTTAACGTACACCTGACCTTCGCTCGCAATACCGAATCGATAAAATGCATCCATGCCGCCGTCGCAATATTCATCTTGATGCGTATCAGTCGGTGTCGTCGCAATACGCCGTGAATATTCATTTGTCGGATGATAGATACACACATCCATGCAGCCTTGGTGACGGCGTATATTTGCTTTTGCATCTACATATTCATCCATATCAGTATGAACATCCAAGTGATCAGGCTCAATCATCAATACGACAGCGACGTGCGGTGATTTTTCTGCATCCCACAATTGAAAGCTACTCAGTTCATAAACGACAATATCATCCGCTTTTATTTCCGGCAGAACATCGAGTGCTGGCACGCCGATATTTCCAACCAGGTGAACATTTTTTCCACCTGCTCGCAAAATACTGACGATCAGGCTAGACGTCGTTCCCTTACCCTTACTACCTGTCACGCCGATAATTGTCGCGGGGCATTTGGCAAAAAACTCATTTGTCGCCGACCATACCTTGCCATCGGTTTGAATTTTTCGCGGCGCCAAGCCGGCCGTTCGCACAACCAAGTCATATCCCGCAAGTTTTGAGTATGCACCTTCGCCTACTATTACCGATGCATCGACCGGCGGTTCGTGCGATGGCTGCTGCTCGTCGACAATAACCACCTGATTTTCAGGCGTGTTCCAATAGCGATAGCTTGACTCGCCTTCTGCACCATACCCAGCAACTGCAATCTTCATAGATGTATTTTACTTCTTTTCAAACAATGTCACTAATTTGTCGTTCAGCTCAACAATGTCTTCTTTTTCGCCACTGCTAACACCCGCCAATACCCAGGCGTTTGACTGAATAAACTCATTAGCGGTATTGATAATACATTCTCGTGTCGTTTTACGAATCGAATCTGGTACCTTTTCATAGTCCTTCACTAACCCATCCGCAAAATATCGGCCAGTATAAAAATTACTGATTTGCGCAACTGTCTGAGCACCCATTTGATAACGGCCGAGTGCATATGATTTCGCTGCAACTAATTCGTCTTCGGTGATTTTACCATCTAGTACATGCTTAATTTCTCGAACGATAATATCAAATAATCCACCCGCGGTTTCTAGGTTTACTTGACCGCCAAAATCCCAGCTGCTGTCGTGGAATCCGACTGACGTATCGGAAAACACGCCATAAGCGAGACCTTTTTTGCGTGCGGCACCGTAGATGCGCGAGTGCATTGTCCCGGTAAGGATTTGATCCAAACAGTTCATAGCTTCCGCTTCTTCGTCAGTTAATTCACGAGGCATTGTCATTGACAGTCCAAAGGTTAAATTCGATGCTTCCTTGCGGCGGATCAACGTTGGATTACCACCAGATAATACATCTTTTGGCACTTCAAATCGTTCGCCTTTGGGTAGTTCCCATTCTTCTAGCTGACGTTTAATTTCAGCTTTACGACCACTTAATTTACCCGCAATTACAAAGCACATATTCTTTGCCGCGTGTGTTCGTTTATGGTGTTCACGAATATCCGCTAGGGATACGTTTTGAATTGTTTGCAAGCGTTGCCAAAACGTATACACATCTTCGCCAAGCAACTGCTGAATTTTTGGCCACAATACGCGGTTGTGATTATTTAGGTAACCAGTCAACTCACTTTTAACGTTACCCTTCTCGGCTTCTAATTCCTCGGCGTTAAATTTTGGCTGACAAATAGCAACCCTTTGCAAGGCAAATATACGGTCCCATTCAAAATCTGCGCAGTCTGCCACATATACCATCGATAAATCACTAGTGTATGCATTATGATAGGCGCCATTTTTGGTAAAATCCGCTTCATAATCATGCTCGGTTTTATATTTGGCATTTGAACCGAACGCCATATGTTCCATAATATGGGCCGTTTCATAAATATCTTTGTTGCGGACGTATCTGTTACCAGCACGAAACTGGAACTGAAAACTCATGACAGTTGCGCCAGGGATATCAATTAATAATCCTCTAGCGCCATTTTTTAAGCGAACTTCTTCGACGGTATGTTTCATGTATTATTTGCTTTCCAACACCCGTTTATTTTCTATTCGTTTTACGATTTTGACGTTGCGCTTTTTTCTTTTTACGAACATCATTTTTTTGCTTGTTCATTTCAGCAGTTGTTTTGGCTTTTTTCGCCGTAAAATCGCTATCTCGGCCATCTTCGCCAGTCGTTATCTCGTTAACGCCTTTTTCAACCGCGTGTTCTGCCAAACGAGTTAATTCGGTTTCGTGATCCTCTTCTTCGCGGGCGACAACATCATGTACGTGCACGTGCATGACAGCCCTGATCACTTCGTCGCGAAGCGTTGCCTGTAGACTATTAAATAGATTTTGTGATTCGCTGCGATATTCTACAAGCGGATCACGCTGTCCAACACTACGCCAGTGAATGCCGTCACGTAGGTGTTGCATATTTTCTAGATGTTGCATCCAAAGTGTATCCAGTACCTGCATGTATACTTCGCGCTCGACTTTACGAATAACATCTCCACCGAGTTCTTTTTCTTTTGCAGCATACAGCTTTTCGACCGCTTTTTTAGCTGCTTCTAGGCGTATTTTATCTTTCTTTTCTGCGCCTATGGCTGCAATTGTCTTTTCGCTCAGTGGAAAAACTACTTCAAAGGCTTCAGCAAATTTTGGATTATTCTTGATAGGTAATGCAGTTAATTCCTGCACCTTTTCACCAAGCAAACGCTCGATTTCAGGTTTAATGTTGTCACCTTCAAGGATTTTTCGGCGCATTGTATACACAACGCGGCGATGACGGTTAATGACGTTGTCATACTGCACGACGTTCTTACGCGTATCATAGTTATACCCTTCGACGCGTTTTTGCGCGGCTTCAAGTGTTTTAGAAACAGCCTTATTTTGGATCGGCGTATCTTCATCGACACCCAATCGGTCCATCAAACCGGCGATACGTTCACCTTGGAAAATACGCATCAAATCATCTTCAGTACTAACATAAAACTGCGTTTCACCAGGGTCACCTTGGCGGCCGCCACGACCACGAAGCTGATTGTCGATACGACGGGATTCGTGTCGTTCAGATCCGATGACGACTAGTCCGCCTAGATCTTTCACGCCTTCGCCTAGGACAATATCGGTACCACGACCAGCAATATTTGTTGCAAGTGTAATCGCACCTTTTTGACCCGCATTCTTAACGATCTCTGCTTCCCGCTCGTTATTCTTTGCATTCAACAATTCATACGGTACTTTTTCTTTATCAAGCCACGCAGCGATCAGCTCATTCTTAGCAATGGAGCCGGAGCCAACCAAAACTGGACGGCCTTGTTTGTGATATTCTTTGATTGCATCAGCGACTGCTTTCAATTTACCTTTTTCGGTTTTGAAAATCAGATCCTCGTGGTCAATACGCGCAATTGGGCGATTTGACGGCACCTGAACAACATCTAGGCTATAAATCTGCTGGAACTCTTCGGCTTCGGTGAATGCCGTACCTGTCATACCTGCAAGCTTTTTATATAAACGGAAGTAATTTTGGAACGACACTGTCGCAAGCGTCATACTTTCCTGCAATACGGGCACACCTTCTTTAGCTTCGATGGCCTGGTGTAAGCCTTCGTTATAGCGACGACCTTGCATCAAACGACCGGTATGCTCATCGACGATAATGACTTCGCCGTCGTTAGTGACTACATAATCTTTGTCGCGCTTAAATACGATCTGCGCCTTTAGTGCCTGATCCATATGATACACAGAACGAACCGCGTCAGGCGTATAAAGATTCTTAATGCCTAGCATCTTTTGCACTTTTTCGACGCCTTCGTCAGTCAGTGCGACACTCCGGCGTTTTTCGTCAAAAATATAATCTGCTTCAACTAGTTTGGCAGCAATTTTTGAGAATTGATAATAACTATCAGGGTTTTCAGCAGCAGGTGCGCTAATAATAAGTGGCGTCCTAGCTTCATCAATCAAAATAGAGTCTACTTCGTCGACAAGTGCATAGTGCAGATCGCGCTGACGTAGTAAATCAACTTCGTTCACCATGTTATCGCGCAGGTAATCAAATCCAAACTCGTTGTTCGTTCCGTAGGTAATATCGGCCGCATAGGCTTCTTTACGTGTGACGGGGCGAAGTTTTCGCATACGGGGATCGTCGTGATCCTGATTATCGTAATCTTTGTCGTAAATGAATGATGAATCATTAACAATAACGCCTGTACTCATCCCGAGGAAATCATACAGCTGTCCCATCCAGCTGGCATCGCGCTGTGCGAGATAATCATTTACTGTGACTAGGTGCGCACCTTTTCCTTCAAGTGCATTGAGATACATAGGTAAGGTAGCGACAAGGGTCTTACCTTCACCGGTCTTCATTTCAGCCACATTGCCTTCATGCATGGCCATGCCACCAATCAACTGCACGTCAAAATGGCGCATGCCAAGCACGCGGTCACCAGCTTCGCGGACTAATGCAAATGCATCAGGTAACAGATCATCAACGCTTACTTTTTTATCAGCTAAACGCTCTTTCAGGACCGCGGTTTGTTGCCGAAGTTCTGCTTTTGTCATTTTCTTATACTTGTCGGTTAGGTCATTGATTGCCCCAACTTTTTTTTGCAGCACTTTTAAAATCCGCACTTGCGGATCGCCAAACACCTTCGTTAATGCTTTTTGTCGATTAACCATCTTCTTTAGATTCCCCTCGCTGACCTGAAACTTGTGTCAAATACTAAAAGCTATTATACGCTGTTTTTACATCAGATAAAAGTAGCAAGACATAAGAAAAGCCCCTTTTTCAAGGGGCTTATGACTATTAGGCCACATTAAGCTATTTTTTACTGTGATTCCCTAGCGTAACTGCGCTTAAAACGGCTCAGAACGCCGCGGCTTCCGATGTGCGGAATATTTGCTTCTTTATACTTACGAAGCTGCGTAATAAGTTTTGCTTCGATAATATCAATCGCTGCAAGCATATTAACTGTTGAGTCAACGACAGTGATGCGTTTATCAGGAATATCAAACACTACTTCAGCTTCGTATTTGTTCCCGTGACCGCCATTGATTTGACGCAGTCGTACATCGGCTCTTGCCGTTTTGCGTGCATGACGCGGTAAGTAACGGTCCAGTCGTCCAATTTTTTTTATGACGTACTTTCTCGTAGTTTCATCTACATCATACCGCTTACTACTGATATCAATTGATTCTATCATGCAACCCTCCTAATGTTAGTGGTGGTACTTCTATTATAACACCCCGTTGCTTTGTCGTGATATTGACAAATTACTTTTAAAATACTATAGTTGCACTATTATGGAAGTTAAGTGGCCAACTGATTTACTTTACCAGCCCACCCGTCGTCAGGTCATTGATCGATACGTCGCTAGCTTTGACGAAAGGGATTCTCATCAAGCGCAAATTATTGCAGAGTCCATCGCCGACCCTCACCGACCCCTTGCCCGTTACCAAGTACTAATCCCTGTTGCCGCCCACCAAGAAGCAGCTCAAATCCCCCTTGCGCTTGAGCAATATGCGAATCAACAGACAGACCAACCATTTACTGTTATCCTCGGCCTTAATAGTCCAGTATCTGAATGTAATAATCCACACATAGATCTGACCGTCACTGCCATAAACGAAGCTCGTCAACGGTATCCTCATCTAGATTTGCGTACCGCCATGACTATATATGACCAGCCAACCATTGGAATGATACGTCGCGACCTTTGGAATGGCGCTTTAATATCAAGCCTAGGCGAAAATGCCTATGACAAGAAAAACACTAGTGATGAGATTATCGGCATCAATCATGATATCGATCTTGTTTCTATGAGCCCGCGCTATATTCAGCGTATCCAGCAATTCTACCGCATGAGACAGCAGCGCTACGTCGAACACGGCATGACCGCCCCGCTTGGTGCCCGCAGCACCACCATCAAGCACGCCACCAGCCTTGAACATCCGAATATATCAAAGACGATATTTTGGTCTGACTATTCCGCTCGCCAAATGGGCTCCTCTTTTGAAGCAGGCCTGGTTTTCCCAATGTCACATTACGCTATGCACGGCGGATTCCGCACATTAGATGCACTGCATGAAACACGGCCATTATTCCAACATCCGCCATTCCGCCATGCAATCGCGGGCACCACGATAGAAACCTCACCACGCCGTTACATCGATCGAGTGCAGCACGGATACGACAATATCTGGACGCCAGACAGTTTTGGAGCAACGGATGGCTGTCGCGCCCCTGGCGACGCCCCAGACATCAGCCACCAGCAAGTTGAGAATATCATTAATCAGCGAGCATCTTGGGGTTCGCAGTTTGAACCCAGTCTCGTGATTATGGCACAGCGCGCTATGCAACTACACGGAACAAAAAAGAGTGTAGCTAACATTGCGACCTTCGACATCGACAAGCTGAATAATCCTCGCAAGTCCTATCGTGAGGAGCGGGATGAATACGCGGCCATATACGACAAAAGTATCCGATTATCTGCCGCCGTCTTAGCGCGTGTCATTGGATCGGAACATCTTACCAAGCGCGCGACAAGGTTAATGGAAGACATTCATTACAAAAATAGTTCAATAGATAAAATATTTAAAGCACCGACCGACCGTTAAGGTACGGCTGCAGTACGGCAGGAACTTTTAATTTGCCGTCTTCTGCCTGGTAATGTTCGATGACTGCCACTAGTGAACGCGCGAGGGATACTGCTGTACCATTGAGCGTATGGACTACTTCCACACTGCCATCTTTACGACGAACACGGATATTCAAATTACGAGCCTGAAAATCAGTACAGTTTGAACAACTAGTTAGTTCACGGTAATTGCCGTCAACTTTTGACCAATACTCGATGTCGTATTTTTTCGATGCTGGTGCACCTAAATCGCCAGAAGCAATATTAATAACATGGTATGGGATACCGATGGCCTGCCATAGCTCTTCTTCGATTGCGAGGATTCGTTCGTGCATATCGATACTTTGTTCAGGTAAAGTATACGCGTACATTTCTAGTTTATTAAACTGGTGAACACGGAAAAGGCCGCGTGTGTGCTTGCCGTATGTACCCGCTTCTTTGCGGTAACAAGGACTAAGGCCAGCGTACAGCAGCGGCAATTTATCTTCGTCGATAATTTCATCGGCATGGTAGCCGGTCAGTGACATCTCGGCCGTTGCGATCAATGATAGATCCTCGCCTTCGATATAATATTCGTCACTTTGAGTGCTAGACCTAGGCGCAAAACCCGTCCCTGTTGCGACGCGACTATTCACCATGTGTGGTACTGTCATAAAGGTAAAGCCTTTTTTCAGAACAAAATCAAGCGCGAACTGCGTAATCGCATTTTCTAATAGCGCAAGGTCGCCTTTTAAGTAGTAGAATTTTGCACCTGCCACTTTTGCGCCGCGTTCAAAGTCAACCCAGTCGCGGCTAACTGCGTAATCCAAATGATCAGTCGCGCCAGTCGATTGATCGCCCCACTTTTTGATTTCGACACTCAGTTCTTCGCCACCGATAGGCACGTCATCCTGAATCATATTTGGTAATCTGTCTAGAAATGAATTTAACTTTTCTTCGGCTTCTTTCAGAGTTACTTCGATCTCACTCAGCTGATCTTTTAGCTGCTTGCTTTCAGTAACAAGCTCCTCAGACGGTCTGCCGCCCTTCATTTGTGCGGAAATGACATTGCGTTTTTCGCGCAGTTCATCAGCCGATTGCTGTAACTCACGCTTCGTTTTATCCCATCGAAGCAGCTCATCAATCTCAACATCATAACCTTTATGACGTGCGTTCTCTTGAACTTTTGCTGCATTTTCACGAATATAACGAATATCTAACATGCTGTTATTGTATCACTCCGTCCGCACCGAGGGTAGACCCTGGTGAACTATTCTGTTCGGAGCGCTTCGATTGGATCAAGTTTTGCGGCTTTACGCGCAGGTAATATACCGGCAGTTACCGATACCAGCATCAGGCCCGCTATCACCCCAGCGATCATAAGTGGGTTAAAAATCAACAGACTAATATCACCCAGGCTAAGCGCTTTACTGATAAACGGATTGGCTATAACACCGGCAATCACCGCCATACCCGAACCTATAGCACCGCCTAAAAATCCAACCCATGCTGCCTCGTAACGAAACAGTCGGCCAACGTCACCTCGCCGCATACCTAGTGCCTTCATCAAACCAATTTGCTGAGTTCGCTCTAGTACGCTAATGTACTGCGTATTGATAATGCCAAATATTGAAGTCAACACTGCCAGGGCGCCAAAGCCCAACAAGATACCCTGCAAAACATTAATAAACGTGTTCAATGTCCCTAATACATCATCGGCAGTCTGCGACTCATATCCCATAGTCGTCAACTGAGCCTGAACTCCTTCCGCGTCCTCGGGATTCGTCACCTGAACTGCAGCAACATTAAAGTATCCGTATTCCCGAGTATCCTTATTGATATACTCATACAGCTCTTTTGCCGCGCTGTTTG
>JAQGGY010000044.1 GCA_028289095.1 Candidatus Saccharimonadota bacterium | reverse complement strand
ACCTGCAGTTTTGATGACATCTTTGTAGATCGGCTTGTAGTTATTTCGTTTGAGAGCCCTTAGGTCACGCAGGGCAAGTCCAACTGCGTAGCCGCCGATGATATAGTCTGAAGCAGTGATATCCATTATTACTCCGATGACGAATTGGAAAAGAGCGATTATTGATACTTTACCATAAATACAGTGTATTAACAATATTGCATGCTGGAAAAAAATAACCCGACGTCATGGCGGGCTATTGATGTATGAAGTAAGTGTTATATGTCTTCTTCAGGGTTATCCGTCGATTTTTTACCCCAACGGAATTTCGGTGATGGGCCTTTCATGAATGAAACACCTAGTAGTATCAGTGCCGCACTGCCGACGTACATACAAAATAGCAGTACTTGACCCGCAGTTGGCTCTTGCGGCTTCATCGGCATCGTATAGACGCTAGAAATGACAATAGCTAAAAAGAAGGCGATGCATAGCCAACCCTGCCATGTCACAGGAGTCCAGCCCCAGCCGTAGCGGCGGCGTTTAAACCATAGTTTTTCCTTTTCATCGCTCATATTTTTATAATACAACGAACTATTCGCATAAACAATATTTACCCCGGTAAATAGTAACGGCAATATATCAACATGAAAATAGTGCGAGTATAATTAGTGTAGATAGACAAGGAGGGGCGCCATGTTAGTCGATTCAACAATCTTTCCAACGATAGCAGTCAGTGATATTACCAAAGCTAAAGAGTTTTATGGTATGAAACTAGGACTAAAAGAGGCTGATGAACATCCACAGGGTGTCACTTATCAGTGTGGTACAGGTAAATTATTTATATATCAATCACCGACGGCAGGAACAAGTCAGTCAACGTGTGCTGCATGGAATGTGGATGATGTTGCCAATGCAGTCAAGGAATTGACGAAGCATGGCATAAAATTTCAAAAATACGAGATGCCAAACGTCGAAGTTCACGGATATGTCTACGCGCTAGGTACACAGCAGGCCGCATGGTTCAAAGATCCTGACGGCAACATCCTTAGTATCGCCAGTTAAACTGTTATGCTTATGGTTGCATAAGTCGTTATTCTAGTAGATACTATTCGCATGACACATCCTGAATCTGCCGAAAACCCTTTTAACGACCTTGATAAAGAATTCGCTGCGTTACTAAATGGCGAATCCCAGCGCATATTCCATGGTTATATGGTGCGCTCGCTTGCAAACGAAAAAGCCCGTATTCTCGATGCACTTGTCGATCATATTATCGCGTTCGATAGCGTAGATATTGGCGATTACGAGAACTTCACCAAGCTGATTGATAAAATGACGGATGCGATCGAAAAGGACTTTGCGGCTATTGAAGGCCTCAAACATGATGATGAAATCGTCGCATCGGGGAAAACAATCGCTCTCGTCGTTGATATGGATGATCCGGAGTATAATGTATTAATCCAGCCGCTGGTCGCGGGCGAGTGTTTAAGGGGAGAAGTTGACGGACTTTTTATCCAAGAAATTCCTTCTGTCGAATCCCTAAAAGACGCTATCGAGGATCGTACAGCGCCTAATAGCGTCGAAGAGAATAACTTATTTGGCATAAGTTTACGATTAAAAAATGCGCATATAGAAAATGATGAAGGTGACGTCGAGCAGGTACCTGAAAATTACATTGTAATGATCCCACTCAACTATCCGACATTAATACTAGATGCGATCGTTAAAACTGAAACGACCAACTAGCAGTACGTGCATTCGTAATGCGAGTATACTAAATAGATGAATAGCACAGGCTATCGGTGTAAAATATACCGCTTATGGTATATAATTTAACGTAGTAATGAAGCAAAAACAAACAGGATTTACAATTGTCGAACTTTTGATCGTGATAGTGGTCATAGGTATTTTGGCTGCGATTACGGTCGTTGCGTTTAATGGCGTTCAAGATCGGGCCAGGATATCTCGGGGCTTGGCATTCGCAAGTCAGATGAAAAAGAAATTATACCTAGAGACAACAGGTAATTGGCAGATGGATGAGTGTAGCGGAAGTACTGTCAGCAGCAGTTCTGAATCAAATACGCCAGGGACGATCATCGGTACTGCTGCATGGTCAACAGACACCCCTACAGGCTCTGGCTGTTCGTTTCAGTTAAATGGCGCCACGCGCATTACGACCCAAGCCTCACTGGCTGCAAATTACTACTACAAAGCCGCATGGGTTAAATTTACTACCTGTACGGGCAACCTTAATATTATCTCCTCGCCAGACACCGCTGGTACGGATGCACCGTTCTATGCGCCCGCGTGTCGTGTGCAGGCGGGGCATTATGACGGAGTAAGTAGTAATTACGGCCGTGTGCAATCACCGAATACTTTGACGACAGGCAAGTGGTATCACCTGGCGGTCGAGTTTGACAATGGTACGTATCGCTTATACGAAGACGGCAGACAAGTCCAAGCCACTACCGGACATCAGCCACTAACACCAATCGCACCTGGCGTGAACATCGGGTCTCATCGTACAGGCAGTAATTTGGCTGGGCTTATCGACGACGTTGTTGTTGTAGCAAAATAGCCACCTAATCTGATGACGTATACTAGAATACATGTGGGATAAAATTATTCATCAATGGCTACGCGTGCCATACACACTGCACGTTAGCGTAGATCGTAAAGTAAAAAAGCCACGGGCAACGGTGGTTTTTATTCATGGCATCGGACATTCAGGTGATGCTTGGCAGCAGATAATTCCGCACTTACCTAAAAATATTCGTATTATTAGTATTGATCTGTTAGGATTCGGCCAATCTCCAAAACCGCACTGGCCAATCTATAGTGTCCGCCTGCAGGCGCGTATGGCCATTGCAACAATTTTACGCATGCGTATAAACGGTCCGCTGATTCTGGTAGGGCATTCACTAGGTGCACTAGTATCGGTTGAAATCGCTCGTCGCTATCCATTACTAATTCGATCACTCGTTCTGTGCAGCCCGCCGTTTTACAAGCAAGATTTGGTCGCGCGCAAATTGTTACCGCACGGTGACAACATCCTAAAAGACGTCTACAAAGCCATTCACAAATACCCTGAACAGTTTGTAAAGATATCAATGTTAGCTGTTAAATACGGCTTAGTAAATAAAAGTTTCAACGTCACAAACGATGACGTGCATTCATATATGGGGGCGCTAGAAGCATCAATTATCAACCAAAACTCGCTACGTGATGCGATTAAATTAAAAAAGCGTATGCGCATAATCCACGGTGTATTAGACCCAGTTGTTATCGGCAAAAATTTGAAAACATTGGTTAAAAAGAACCCGAAAGCCTCCTTGAATACAGTGATCGCTGGCCATGAAATTAGTGGCCAATATGTACCAGCGGTTATAAAAGCAATTGATGATGCAATAAACGCTAAGAAAGCACCGCGAAAGCAGCCCGAACGTGCACAAGTTTGACCCTTTTCAGGTATAATGGTGAGAGTATGAATAAACCTGTCATTTTAACTGGACTTCGCGCAAATAACGACTTAACCCTCGGTAATTATTTTGGTGGTATTTTGCCTATTATTGATATGGCGAAACAGCGTTCTGACGAATACCAGATAAATATGTTTATTCCCGATCTACATAGCTTTACGACACCAATTGACTACACGACATTGCAAGACCAAATCATGCACAATGCCCGTTTGTTTACCGCCGCTGGCTTGCCACTAGATAACGATAGTATCTACCTATACCGCCAAAGCTACATCAGCGCGCATAGCGAGCTAACTTGGATTCTTGATAATTTTACAAGTTTCGGTGTTTTAAAAAGAATGACTCAATTTAAAGAAAAGGCTGGTATTAACGACTTTTTAGATTCAGCCGTGAAATCATCTTATGCCTTTAAACAAAGCATCGCAGGGATTAAGACCGCC
>JAQGGY010000011.1 GCA_028289095.1 Candidatus Saccharimonadota bacterium | reverse complement strand
ACGGCTGATAAAAAGGCGAGGACTATTGCTGCCATCGGTGCTTTTTGGAATATAGCTTTTGATCCATTGACGGCAATTTTGAGCGGGTTGTTAATATAATTTGTTTTTTTAGTCATATTTTTCCATGTTTATAGGTGATTGTGTGCTCATAGTACCACTCACTGTTGTCACTGTCGAGCAATTAGATTAAATCTTTAATAATCGCTTCTTGTTCTTCGTTTTGCGCTTCGCCGAACTCTAGAATAGCTAGGATTGCCATTATTTGGCCGACGCGTAGTTCTGTTGGTGTCTTTTCTACGGGCTTTTCAATATCTTGATAGCGCATAATTTCTTCAAAA
This sequence comes from Candidatus Saccharimonadota bacterium, assembly GCA_028289095.1. Classification (GTDB taxonomy): domain Bacteria; phylum Patescibacteriota; class Saccharimonadia; order Saccharimonadales; family Saccharimonadaceae; genus UBA6022. The sequence goes on along the minus strand of JAQGGY010000011.1, from coordinate 9,133 downwards.
AGCGCGAGTGTGTCATCACGTTGTTGGCTATCGATGTTATCATGCGATATGTCATTGATTGTAGCGGGTTGGGTTTGCTTCGATGCTGAGTTAGATGAATCATCGTCTGGCTGATATTTTAACATCGGAACCGAATAGTCACCGACGTCGTACATATGTACGACGTTATAATCTAATTTCTCTTGTTGTTCGTACAATGCAAATTTATGTTCTTTTGTGAATGCAATCGTGCCGTTAAAATCATCTTCGTCTTCGTCGAGCTCACCTTCACGTATTTTGTGCATATGATCTTCTTCAGCCTGGGCTAATTTTACCGCAACCTTACTACGCACCTGTTCTGGGACGTCAACGATATCATCAAGCGCCGAAGCGCTTCGCAACTCAACTCTATACTTCGTTGATATTTCTGCTGTTTCTTCGTTTTCACAACGTTCAGCAGAAAAAGAAACTTCAATCTCGCGACATTCAGTCCGTTGGTCGTATGTCATTTCTGCGTCTAAGTCGTCTTTTGATTTGTTTCCATCTTCGTCACCATTCAGATATTCGGTAATTAGTTCTTCGGCATTGGGCTGGACATATAAATAGAGTGTTTTTGAAGCGAGGGCTCCAGCGAGACGTCGCCGTTCCCATGCTTTGCCATATTCTTTTTTGGCTCGGTTGTGTAGTTTGACGAATAAATCCTCAATAACGGCTGTCGATACTTTATCAAATTGGTATTTTTCTGCGCTCATGTCCGTTACTATCGCATAATCCGGGATATAAATCAACCTGCGGTATAATCGACATGAATGAATAATAAAACTACAGACATCGGCGTCGGGCCACACCCTCGGCCTTGGCCAACCGCACCGCGGTACGATCCGGCGCTACTCGCCAATGGCGACCGCCGTAATGTCGATGATAAATATCGTTACTGGACTGTCGAAGCGATTAAAGCAGATCTGGATACGACGCGAGTAGATTTGCATGTTGCAATCGAAAACTGGCAGCACGATATGAACATTGGCACCATCGTACGGAATGCCAATGCCTTTAACGTCGCGGCAGTTCATGTTATTGGCAAGCGCCATTGGAATCGCCGCGGGGCGATGGTGACTGACCGCTATATGGATATTTACCATCACCAAACAGTTGCAGATTTTGTTCAGGCCGTAGGGGGCAGGCATATTATCGCCATCGATAATTTAGACGGCGCAGTGCCGCTATCCTCGTCAAAACTGCCACGAAATGCAGTGTTAGTATTCGGCGGAGAAGGTCCAGGGCTAAGTGCCCAAATGGTTGCCGCTAGCGAACAGATGATCATGATTGAACAGTTTGGCAGTACGCGTTCTGTCAATGTAGGCGTAGCGGCTGGTATTGTGATGTACGCATGGATGCGTGAACACTCATTGACGTAGCCTGAGGATGCGCCCATAATTAGTTGTATGAACGAAAAGTATCTACATGGGGAACTAGCGTACGTACCTAAACGGGATAGTTTTATTGGTATGGCTGCTATTCATTTGGCTTTTCAACCTAGCGATGAACTTGAACAATCATTGCTTGAATTCGTAAAGCCCGAAGCGCGTCCTAGGTTCAAACCGCTGTTGATATCTAATGAAGTAACCAGGCTGCATTACACAGGTGGCGATACGGGTGGTATGCGCTACATGCCGATTCCAACCCTCGATTCACCGGATAGTGTGTCTGATCGTGATTGGCTACAAAACTATAAACGAGAAATCAATCTAGTAAAGTCCCAGTCAGTTCCTGTCGCTGCGTATCGGCCGCGTTTAGAGCGTATATATACGGGCGCGATGATTGTCGAGCTGGCTTTGTTGCCTGGTGCATTAGCAAAGCGGAAATTTGGTAAAAGCTTGTTGCGACATCTGCGTATTATGCCTAGTGACGATACGCCTGATGAGGTTATTTATGCCCGTACGCTTATTCCAAAGTCCAAGTTAGTTGATAATGATGCGATACGTGCAGCGCAGGTGCAATTTATGGCCCACCTTGGTGTGAATGAGGATGGACAAGGTGTCGACGAAGAACGCTCGCACGAATCTCCAAAGAATGAGCGTATGTTTGTAACGACTGCATTTATTAACGAACGAATCATATCGTAGCTTTTTACGTAGAAAATAAACCCCTTATGCTTGCAAACAGTGGTTAAATATGCAACGATATAAAGTAAATGAGTACACTATCACCACAGCCATACAAAGGCACGCGAGATTATTATCCAGCGGAAAAACGCATTCAGAATTTCATTTTTAATAATTGGAAGCGTGTTGTCATGCGCTACGGCTATGAAGAGTACGGTGCTCCGATGCTTGAGCCGCTTGAAGTATACGCAGCAAAATCTGGCCAAGAGCTCGCAAACGAGCAAACATATACCTTTACCGATCGCGGTGGTCGTATTGTCGCTATCCGTCCCGAAATGACACCGTCTATCAGTCGTATGGTCGCTGCTCGGCGTCAAGAAATGGCATATCCTGCCAGGCTATTCTCGATCGCTAACTTTATGCGTTACGAACGCCCTCAGCGTGGCCGCGAGCGTGAGTTCTGGCAACTTAACGTTGATATATTTGGTGTTGAAGGTGCTCAACCGGAATCAGAAATTATTTCTATGGGTGCGGAGATGTTAAAAGTATTTGGCGCGACTGATGACATGTACAGCATTAAAATAAATAACCGCAAGATTATTAATTATATGATGGCGCAGTACCTAGGCCTTGATGCAGTTCAATCCCAGTTGATGATTAAGCTGTTCGATCGTAAAAATAAAATCAGTACCGAAGATTTTCGCGACCAGGCAATCGATATTTTCGGTGAAGCCATGGCCGCAGACGGATTGACAAAGATCTCGATTTTGTTGAATGCGACCAGTATGATGGATTTACCCGAAGAAATTCGCGATAACAATGCCGTCAAAGAAGTACAGGAATTATTTGTTTTGCTGGATGCCGCAGGGGTAAAGAACGCTGTATTTGATATTACATTGATGCGCGGCCTAGATTATTACACTGGTACGGTATTCGAATTCTTTGATAATCATCCTGATAATAACCGTTCGCTTTTTGGCGGAGGACGATATGACGGATTAGTTGGTCTGTTTGGCGCAGAGCCAATATCGGCTGTTGGTATGGCACCTGGTTTGACTATGACTGAACTATTTCTGCAGACACATAATTTGTTGCCGAAGTTACCGTCGACCACAGAGGTGTATATCGCAGTTTTGGGTGACGATATGTTACCGGGAGCAACAATGCTTGCCGCTGAACTGCGTAACGAAGGCGTGAATACCGAATTAGACAATACGGGGCGCAAACTTGATAAGCAAATCAAGACTGCTGTTAAAAAGGAAATTCCTTTTCTAGTATTTGTTGGAGAAGAGGAATTAAAGACAGAAATATATTCCTTCAAAGACACTGCATCTAGCGAAGAGCAAAAACTAAGCTTTGAGCGCATCGTTAGCACAGTCAAAGATCGCCGCCGTCCACACCTCGATGAACTTGACGACCTGTTTGAGTAACATTGCTTTCTTATAATATTTATGTTAAAGTATTATTTAGAGATATCTTCAATTGAAGCTATCTAGATTGTCGCTTCGGCGACATACTGAGACGGAGTATATTGATGATTAAGGCGTTTGTTCCAAAAATACAGGACGTCCGTGAACTGATTGACGGATCCATCCAGGTGGTTAGGTTGTATTCGAGGCTGACGTATTTACGGGCAGTTAAGGGTGCAGACCTTCTCACTGCGGAGCTCACCAGTATTTCATTGACCATAAGGGTGGTGTTCACTATCGGCCTCGGCCTAGTAGTGGGCATCATAGCTAACAGCGTGTGGGAAATCAGTCCTCATTACGACCGCACGTTTGAAACCGTCGCGCTCTTTACGGGATTGATACTGATAGCGATGTCTGCGTTAAGCAATCAGGTTATCCGTTCGAATCGTGAACTTGCAAAAAGCCTGGTTGTTCAAACAACCGAATAGGTCAACGACATATCAATTAATATTTGCTATGTCCCGACGAGAAACGTGTATCCTCCGTCTCTCGTCACCAAAGGTGTTATATGTGAATATAACGGTTTTGGTGATGAGTCAAAATTTGTGACCCCTTTGTATCTCTGTTATAATTGAACATATATGAATACAATTGTAAAAAACCTATCAGATACCAAAGTCGAGCTGACCATTACACTCGGCAAAGAAGAATTAGATGCGGCTGAAAAAGTTGCATTATCAAAACTTGCAAAGACCGTAAAAGTGCAGGGATTTCGCAAAGGTAAAGTACCACCTAGTGTTGCTGCTAAAAACATCGATCCTGAAATGCTATCTCAGCAAACCCTAGAAGACGCGCTTTCAAAAGCCGTCGCGCAGGCATATCTAGACAAGGGCATCCAAGCGCTGGATCGCCCTGCAGTCGAAATTAAAAAGTTCGTTCCAGGTCAGGAATTAGAATTTACTGCTGAGGCTGAAATTTTGCCAACAGTCGTACTTGGTGACTACAAGAAGCTCAAGGTAGAAAAAGAAAAAATCAGCGTTGACGCCAAAGAGGTAAACGAAATTATCGAACGTATGCGTGGCGGTATGGGCGAAAAGCAGCCTGTTGATCGTGCAGCAAAAGACGGCGACGAAGTGAAAATCGACTTTGTCGGTAAAAAAGACGATGTCGCATTTGATGGCGGTACGGGTACTGATTACGACCTAACGCTGGGCAGTAATTCATTTATTCCCGGATTTGAAGAAGGTATCGTTGGCAAAAAGCCAGGAGAGACATTTGATTTGAAACTGAAGTTCCCCGATACGTATCATGTCGCCGACCTAAAGGGTGCTGACGTCGTATTTACGACTACCCTAAAGGAAGTTAAAGAAATTGTCCTACCAGAATTGAATGATGAATTTGCAGCCAAAGTTGGTCCATTTAAGACCGTTGATGACCTAACTACTGACATCAAGCGCGAACTAACGCAGCAAAAAGAGCGTGAAGCTAATGAAAAGCTAAAAGACAGCCTAGTGAAACAGCTCGTTGAAGTCAGCAAGGTTCCTGTCCCAGAAATTTTGGTGAATGACCAATCAGAATCTATCGAACGTGACATGACACAAAATTTGATGTACCAAGGTTTGACATTGGACCAATACCTAGAAAACAAAGGTTTTGAAAGCAAAGACAAATGGTTAAAGACTGAAGTATACGATGCTGCCGAGAAGCGCGTCCAGGCTGGTTTGGCACTTGCTGAACTAAGCAAGGCAGAGAAGATTGAAGCGACGAGTGCAGAGCTGGAAGAGCACGTTGCTATGTATAAATCACAGTATGCAAACAATCCGCAGATGGTTGCGCAGTTTGATCAGCCAGAAGCGCGTCGAGATATTGCGAACCGTTTATTGACCGAAAAGACCGTCGAACGTTTAGTTGAACTAAACACGAAAAAATAATTCTTTCAAAAAAGTAAAGACACCCTCATCTGAATCACTTGGTCCAGATGAGGGTGTTATATTAGGTGAACCATAGCCGGCCAGTTTTTAAATCGACATCGACTTTAATTTCGCCTTTGATTGCATATTCCTTATTTACTCTTTCGTGTGTCATGAAATACAACGTTCCTTCTTTTAGAGCGAACGTCAGTTTCGTGATTTGACTGTCGTTTTCCTCGCGACCGACCGTTGTTGATCCAGCGATCGGCGTTAGACGGATATAGCGTAGAAAGTGAATGTCGCCGACAGGCTTGTTTAGTCGGGCCCGAATAAGCCGGATGCTCAGATTGGTGCTTTGTGCGTGCGGCTCTTCAGTATTGAGAGGCCACATTAATAGTGAAGCAATGCCGTATTCCTCTAAATTGCGCCCGTGAAGTGGTTTTCCGTTTGGATATTCACCTACGTGGAAAGCTTTGTGTGCTGCCCGTATGAACGAGCGTCTAATGCCTTGGTCGGTGAGGATTGCGTTGACTGAATTTGCATCGATTATTGGATTCATTTTTGACTGCCAGTGTGTAGAGGGCGGAAAGGTGCATTACACTGCTACGTGGTGATTTGTAGCTGTCCTGTTTTCAAATAGAGGCGGACCATTGCCGGAGTTGATAATTCGGTGACTGCGTCACTGCCGTTGTTATCAAAATGCAGCGACAATTCGATCATGCAATTAAGCATTAGAGTCGAAGGCGGCAAGGATGGGTCAAGCTGGATGTAGCTGATAGCGTGCAGGCGGATTGCCTCTAGTCTGTCGGTTGGTCTGTAATCCGCATAGAAGTTATTCGTCGTATAGTCGCGCATGAAAGGCAACTCTTGTAGACTCCCATCTTTGACGGTTGTCGTGATGGTGATCGAATTGCGTGAATCTTGCCGACTAAACGCCCGTACTACTCTTTGCCAGAATTGCCCGGATACCACAGGATGCTCTAGGGCAACTGTGCCGTAATCTTTGTCCCTCGTGCTAATACGTACCATTCGAGTGATTCTTTTGCTGATGAAAATATCTTCACGGATGAGTGTCGTCATGGTGTCTCTATCTGTCAATGGGAAGGTGCAGTGGTGTAAGGATATAATAAAAACAATATATGCGCAACAATATATGTAAATAAAAAACGAGCAGGAGTATGCTCGTCGGTTGCCCCTAGCGGTCATCGTTGCCGATAGGGTGTGTGTAGTGTGTTTTATTCGCTAAATCGCGACACTGTCTGTTACGACCGTTGCTGGCCGGTAAAGCCCATGAACTCCATCAGGATGCGTACCACCAGGACGATGTAATCGACAACGATGCAGAACAGCATGCCGATGACAACAAAGGTGGGCACGAAGGCAAAGGTGCAAATCAGCGCCGTAGCAAAACCGAGTGGCGTGTCGTAGCTGCTGTTCGTCTCCAAGGTGAAGTACATCAGTACGACGCAAGGAATAATCAGCAGAAGAAAGGCTTTGACCATCCCTCGCATGTCCGGCATGGCCAAGAAGCTCCTGGTCAGGCTGAATGGCTCTGTAGTCGCGATGGTCGACGATGTGGAAAGGGTGCTATTCTTCATAATACTCAAAGACTCCTGAGGTTGTAGGGAGAAGAACTTATTGACATACTACCACAAATACGTAAAAAAGTCAATATGGTGGCGTTTGGGCATGAAAAAACCAGCAGGGAAATCTGCTGGCCTAAGGCGCCGCTGTGAAAATGCTACTGCGGCGCCTTGCGAGGAGTGTCCTTAGGCGTTGAAGAACGCTGCGAGGTATAAGGTGGTGACGATAGTACCGATAACTGCAGGAACAACTATCTTAACTGCACCCAGTGACATGAAGTATGAATTAATCCCCACGTCTATCAATGCAAAAATAACACCGACAATAATCGCTACCACGGCGACTATCGTGCCTACGACTAGGACTGCTCCTATTATCGCCATAGCCACAAGGAGTACCGGTGGTGATGACGAGTCGGATGCATGGTTAGCGAGTAGTAGGTGAGTGACGTAAATGACGCTCGCTATGACTATAGCCACCAACATACTAATACACAGTATTTTTGCGATAGTGCGGATTCGTTGCTTGCGTCTTGTGGGGGCATTATGTTTACGTACGGCAAGCCTAAATGCCTGGACGTTGGAAGGAGCATTCTCTTCGGATGGCATTATTCTCCAATGTTTTGTAGGTGAAAAGAAGTAGTTTTACGGTAACATGATTAATACTACATGTCAACCCGGTATAGTGCTAGGTATTAAAAAGCCAGCAAGTTAGTCCTGCCGGCTGTTGAGCCAAGGGTCATCGATGTCTTTTGACTGCGTCGATGACCCTTGGCCGATATGGTGTATCTACCCGTCGCGGTCAGGATTACGCCCGCCTTCGACGGCCCAGCCGACAAAGGTATACAACGGTCGCAGCAGCCAATTGTCGCTAATAGCGAGGATTTTTCTTTGCGCGTCGATGGATGCGTACCTTACGGCGAATATTGCGCCGACCAGAATGATGAAGAGCCAAAAGCCAAAAAGGAAAATAAGCGCGAAAAACAGACGTTCAACAGACATGACGGGGTCCTTTTCTTAGTGGATTGCATATTCGCAATGTCGGGTGGTTTAAGATGCTGATTCATCGTCGCTACTGCAAAAGCGTGCAAGATGAATTAAATATACTATATCATACGTAATTTCAGAACGAGGAAACAAAAATGATTAGCACTCACTTGCGCCGAGTGCTAATTTTGATATAATAGATAATATGAATAGGCCAACCAGTTATCTTGTCCCAACAGTTATCGAGAAAACGCATGACGGCGAGCGCGCGTTTGATATTTACTCACGCCTACTCAACGAACGAATTATCTTTCTAGGGGAAGACGTCAATGAACATACGGCGAATATCGTTGTAGCTCAGCTGTTACATTTGGCATATGATGACCCTAAAAAAGACATCAAGCTGTATATCAACAGCCCTGGTGGCAGCGTCTACGACGGCTTGGCGATCTATGATACTATCCAGTACATTAGCCCAGACGTGCAGACGATTGGTATCGGCTTGCAGGCGAGTATGGGTGCATTCCTATTATCAAGCGGTGCCAAAGGCAAGCGTTTCGCATTGCCAAGCAGTCGTATCATGATCCATCAACCGTCTAGCGGCACTCAAGGCAAAATCAGCGACCAGGAAATCACTCTACGCGAAGGCCTGTTTTTGAAGCAGCGATTGAATGAAATTCTTGCAAAAAACACCGGTCAGAAATTATCTAAAATCGAAAAAGACGCCGACCGTGATTTTTGGATGAGTGCCGAAGAAGCAAAAGCTTACGGATTGATTGACGCAGTTATTGCAAAAGCCTAAACTGCTGGCGCGTTGACCCTGGCATTTTTGTGTGGTTACATAATGGTATCCAGGCATTAAATAGATAGGCGGTAAATGTTATGGAAGCATTGGCGAATATTAGCCTAGAGTGGTTTAGAATTTTGGCATGGGCGCTGGCTATATTTTTTGGCGTACTCGTATCTTTACTTGTATTTTTTATCTCGGATTATAAAAAGTACTGGGATATCATAGCGGCGTCAATGATGGGGTTATTGAGTGCATCATTTGTGTTTTTACTTTCTAACCTTGCGATCGCATTTTACATTCTTGCGAATGTTACCAGCCCGCGATGGTCAGTCGGCAAAGATCCTTTGATGTCACCGACAGAGATTCAGTC
>JAQGGY010000069.1 GCA_028289095.1 Candidatus Saccharimonadota bacterium | reverse complement strand
CTGGCGACCAATATACGACGTTTATGGACGCCAAAGAAGCCAAGGAGTTTAATGATGATCTATCAGGCAAAATCGGTGGCGGTATCGGTGCTGAAATCGGCTTGCGTAGTGAAGCACCAACTGTGATTCGCATATTACCCGGTAATCCTGCTGAACGGGCTGGATTGCTGGCTGGTGACGTTATTGTTGGCGTTAATGACCAGTCAACCAATGGATGGACGGCAACTAAAACCGCCGAAAAGATTCGTGGCCAAGTAGACACGACTGTCAAAGTCAAAGTAATACGCGGCAGTGAAGAAAAAGAGTTCACGATTACTCGCGCCATTGTCAGCAATCCAAGCATTCAAAGTTCAGTAGATAATGGTATTGCGACCATGACGATTTCTCGATTTGATGACGAAACGTCCGCACTCTCGAAAAAAGCTGCGGAATCATTTAAGCAACAAAATGTACGCGGTATCATATTAGATCTACGTGGCAATGGCGGGGGTTATTTGACGGCCGCTCAGGACGTTGCAGGACTATGGTTAAACAACAAGGTTGTCGTATCTGAACGCACGAATGGTAAAGTCGTTGAAGAGCTGAAATCTGGCACTAATGCAATATTGGCCGGTATTCCGACTATCGTATTAGTGAATGGTGGTAGCGCCAGTGCCAGTGAAATTGTGGCGGGTGCGCTGCAGGATCACAAAGCGGCGACACTTATTGGCGAAAAGACATTCGGTAAGGGTACGGTTCAAAAGGTTATTGATTTGGGTGCGAATACATTACTGAAAGTCACAATTGCTCGTTGGTACACACCGAATGGCAAAAACATTACCAAAGAGGGTATTACACCCAATACGGTCATTGAGTTAAAGGCGGAAGACGCGAACGCCGGCAGGGACCCGCAACTAGACGCGGCAAAACAACAGCTCGGTTAAGCTAAGCTTGTGCTTTTATTAAACATTCAGTACTATAGAGGTAGATATGGATACAAAGAAAAAGATTTTACTTGTTGAAGACGATACAGCACTTGCCGCCGTATACCGCTCTCGACTCGAACTTGAAGGATTTGACATTCGCGAAGTGAATAACGGCGAAGAAGCTTTGTCTGCTGCCGTAGAATACAAGCCTGACTTAATTCTGCTCGATGCGATGATGCCAAAAATTAGTGGCTTTGATGTATTAGACATCTTGCGTAACACGCCAGATACGGCCAATGTGCGTATTATCATGCTGACTGCCCTTAGTCAGCCAAAAGATAAAGAACGTGCCGAATCACTTGGTGTTGATGAATACCTGGTGAAATCACAGGTTGTAATTGGTGACGTCGTCGAACGCGTCAAGCACCACCTTGGCATTACTGCCTAACTAAAAAAGTTGACATTTTAGCAACCTCTGTCATAAGGGGTTGTTTTTTTATTGTACTTATGCTATGATATGATCAAAGTTTAGACAACAAAAAATGCACGAAAAACTCTTTAATAGCGATTCATCAGTAACCTCAACGCGCTTTCTACGAAGCGGCGATATTATTAATGTCGATGACGAAGCTTTAGCTGAAAATGCAATAGCGCGAGTCGGTTCTGTTTATCTTGGCGATCCGCAGGATGAGCGTGACATGCAAGCGATGAACGATGACGGGCGTCGCTTGGACATCATTGACGTACGCGCCTTACAGCCTAACGCAGGTAAAAAACAGTATAGCGAGCAACTTTTTGACCCGTCGGTTAATTATATCGTCGAGGGAATATCACATGATGGTATCACGAAATCTTATGTTGGCTTGTTAGAGGATGACGTGCTCGAGATAGGTCGCAAGCAAAAAATTGCGGAACAGTTCGAACTAAGCGATCGTCGCATCTCTGGTTGCCATGCGACTATTTATGTAGCAGACGGCAAATTGATGATTGAAGATAACGGTTCAACCCACGGCACCGGATATATAGAGTATGCTAAGACAGAACGGGAGCATAAAGGTGTGAATCACGCGATGAACGAGTCGACAGTTGCCAATTGGAATGTTTATTTGAATGAGGCAAAGGATCAGCAGTACACGACGGTTCAGAATCTGCTTGACAGGCCGCGGTTCGCTCCAGCGACTGGCGTCGAAATTGACGACAAACAGTTCTTGTTCAGTGAGATTTTGCAGACTGAGACCCGAAAAGTCGCGATCGGGTATGTGAGCGCTGGTAACAATCCTGGCAAATTACAGCCGCGGCTCTTTTATAAATCAGATAGTGATGGCGGGTGGCGTTCGGCGCCGTACATTGTCGATGGTAAATATTCAAAAGGCACCGACGAAGCGGAACTGGGTGATCAAACTGAGTTCGGCCAATACGTTCAGCTGACGAAGCCGAGTGAGGTGATTAGCAATGTACTTGATCAGCAGATGCATCGCCAGGACGAGCGCGGTCAGAGCGGCGAGATGCCATATAAGCAAGTAGCACTCAATGATATCGCGCAAATATATTCCAAGGACCGCATAGTAGGTGAGTCGCATAACACCTTTGTGAAAGAAGTGCAGGTTACTCAAGTAAAAAGCCCCGGTCTGGATGCTTACATATCCGGTGTTGGTGTTAGTAATCCTCATTCTCGTGAAGATATTAAATCGATGATTCTACCTGCGGGTTTTGAACCTGACTTTAGTGAGCCGTCAAAGACATATCATACGATTCATTCATTAGCTGGAGAGACGGAAGTCGAGGTATTTCCTGCAGTTCTGAACGGGCGATCAGTTGAATGGCATGTTGCGCACGATACAGATAAAAACCGCGTATGGATCGATCGTATTGCGTATACAGACGGTGAAGTGACAACCTACGGCACGCAGCGGGACGTAATCGTTGCTGGTGCGTTGAGTGCCAAGCCATTTGATCACAGTAGCCAACTAAAGGGAATGCAAGAGGGTCGCGATTGGATTCGGTACAATGACTCATATGCGGACGTCAGCCTGACTTTGAATGAAATACCTGCAATCAAGCACTATCGATTATCCCGCGGTATATATAAAAAATAACCCCCTGATCTAGAGGGGTTGCTTTTTTATTACAGTTATGCTATAATTCAAGTATAAAAGGAACAAAAAATAAAAATGTCTGAACAATACACACAGTCAAACGAAGCATCTCAGGCCCATGAACGAACGCCCGAAGTAGGCGATCACGCTTTTGTTGAGAGGTCAGATGGGCGAATTAGCCTGATGGAAGTAACCGCCATTTCCGAACCTGGGAATACATTTGATAGTCACAATAAACCCGTAACAGAGCGTTTGGTGACAGTAGTCGGTAGCATGCCAGAAATCATTGATGGCCAGACAGCATATCCTTCAAAAGAAATTGTAGAGTCGTTGTTGCTTCCTGAAATGCAGTCCGAATTAGGGCAAAAAATGATCGAACGATTAGGTGATACTGAAACTCGTCAGGCAGAAGTTCAACTGAAACTAGGTAAGCTTGGGCTGACTGTGGCGCAGCATAATGATGCAAGTGTTAATATGTATCATATTCCGCAAGGACGTATTAAATAATATGATTGATAAATTGCCAGATTGGTCAAAATCCGAAAAAGTTGTTCCTGAATCGCCCGAAGTTAGCGGTGATGCAATTCGGCGTCGTCCCGTTCCTCGTAAAAATGCAGATACGGAAATAACCTGGGGTATTCCTGATGGAACATTCGTAGACGAGTCTGGCGTTGAAAAAACGCGTCTTATTTGGCAGGCGGATGACGGAGAGGGTGGCGTTCACGCATACGAAAAAACAGTCGCTGAAAGTGATATTTTGGCACTAGAAGAAAAAATTGAACAACAGAGGGCAGCAGTGCGTCGCCCGCTTGGCGCATCGGCTTTATCAGAAATTTCTGTAGCGCCGACTGACTGGAAGCAAGATTTGCCTCCAAATCCTGACGATGGAGTTGATCAACGAATCTCTCGCGCAGAAATACAGCGCATAATGAACGAGGGTCCGCTGGATTCTCCTGATAATGAACAATAGATACAATTAAAAAATACTCCGCAAATTGCGGAGTATTTTTTAAATTCAGAGTGAATTATTTTACGCTGACCTGCGTACGAGGTACGCTTTTGCCAGTGAAGTGGCCTTTTTTAACTTTGCCAAATTCTACGATGCCATCGATAGCAGCATGAATTGTAAAGTTCTTGCTGATAAATGTACCAGGACCAGCTACTTTAGTAGAACCAGTTTGACGGACAAGTACTTCGCCAGTGCGAACTTTTTGACCACCAAAGCGTTTCACACCAAGGCGTTGGC
>JAQGGY010000047.1 GCA_028289095.1 Candidatus Saccharimonadota bacterium | reverse complement strand
GGTTGACCGTTCAGCGTATAACCAGCTTGCAGTTCTTCGGCGATGACTTCTTTATCGCCTTTTGCTTCATCATCAAATTGAATTGCTTCGTGAAAATCTGGATTAAATTCGGCGCCAGTATCGGCATCGATACGTTTAAGGTTTAGGCCTTCAAGTGATTTTTCAAGGTTTTTGACAAGTCCTGCGATACCCTGGACCCATTTGTTGTCTTTCAATTCTGCGGGTGTATAAGCAACGGCGCGTTCGATATTATCGATCACAGGTAATAATTTTAATATTGCTGCTGATTGACCATGCTGATACGTTGCCGCTTTATCAGCTTCGGTACGCTTGCGATAATTTTCAAAATCCGCACGCGTACGCTGCAAATCGCCTGTTAATTCGGCAATTTGCTGTTCTAATTCTTCAACTTTTTTACTTTTTGTCATATGCTAGACTCCCTAAAACAAATTCCCGATGGCATTAATCAAACTAATAAGTGCACCGCCGATTGCCTGCACGACGGCGACGATTGCGTTAACAATGGCGCTAATAACCGCGATGAATCCATCGATAATTGTGTTAATAATTTCCATTACAATACCTCCTCTAACATTGCCCCGGCATGACGCACGAGCCGCATTACTTTTCCATAACTTTGACGTGTTGGACCTAGCACACCGATGTAGCTGCGATCACTATACGGTGAACGGAAACGACTGATAATTAAACTGGCACCACTGGTTTTACCAATCGGATTTTCAGCACCAATATACACGTTTAACGGTTCATTTGGCGCTGCTTCCCGTAACCAGGGTTCTAGGTTATCAAGCAAGCGCGCAACCGATTGTGCATGGGTTCCGCTCATAAATTCGGGTTGCGAAAACAAGTTGCCAATGCCGCTCATATACAACTCATCGCCAATTGTCGCGATACCTAAATTCTGCGTTAGATCCACCAAACTATCGACTGCACTACGAATCGCTCTATCTGCACGTTCGCCGCCATACGTATTTACCCGTGCCTCAATCGCTCTCGTACTGCGATCAAGTTCTTGCGGCTGTTCGTTAGCATGCTGCTCTGTTAGGGTATTGACGTAAAAGCGGTAGCCTTGGTCGGTTGGGATACGTCCCGCACTGGTATGGGGCTGCATGATCATTCCCATATCTTCTAGGCGTGCCATTTCGCTACGGATTGTCGCACTAGATACATTAAACAGCTTTGCCAAAATCACACTACCAACTGGTACGGCTATTTCGGCGTACTGTTCGATAATTGCAGCAAGTATGGCTATTTGACGGTTTGTCATAGCTTTATTTTAGCGCATGCTTGGCACTCTTGCAAATAGAGTGCTAGTTACAGTCTTACCTATCGCGCAGTAACAGAGGGATTCGTATAAATATAGCTGTATTTATTTGGTGAGCGCTCCCAGGCCTCACCGGATCCTTGAACTGCAACATCAGCTGCCCTACAATCTTGAGTTTGCCCTTCGAGTCAGTACATTAATAAAAGCACCAGGTGTGACCCACCGTCGTCGTACGTTGCACTGGCCGCGCGGATATTGTAGCATTATCGATTTTACAGACTTGTTTGGATTGCTGTCAGAAGATCACGAGCACGCAGGCGCGCTTCGTCGTCTTTGCGATGGAATACATCGGGCTTGTGGGCGATTTCTTCAGCAACAGTCACTGCTCGGTCTAGTTCATCATTGATAATAAAGTGATAGTACGGCACTTCAAGTGCATGCGTAAGTTCACTGACCGCACTATTACGACGCTTGGTCCACTCAGCTTCAAACGCCTCAGTGGTTTCATAGCGCTGTGATAATCGTTCGCGCCATACCGAATACGAGGGCGGGATAATAAAGATAGCTACGACGTGTTGGGATAAATCTTTGTATTCCGCAACGCCTTGAACGTCGATGTCAGTCAATGCAATTTTTTGCTCATCGCGGGAGTGCTGCAGCTCATCGATGCTTGTGCCATATACGGTTCCATGAACAAATTTCGCTTCAATAAATTCACGGTTCTCTAGCATCATTTTTGCCGCATTCTCGTCGATAAAGTGATAATCAACATCTGGCACTTCAACAATACCATTATTAATGCGCGGTGCGCGGGTGGTATGCGATATGATATCACGAAAATCGGGCTTTTTTAATAACTCTTTTTTAATAGTATCTTTACCTGCACCAGAAATACCAACAAGCAACGTCACCTTTGTTTCGCGTACTAATTCTGTGGCAAATTCAGACGGTACATAAGATGTAATTAATTGCTGAATGTCGTTCATTTGATCCATTATAACAGTTAGTCCCGCTTCAGCATAACCGTAAAAGCTTCGGAAGGAATGTCGACTTTACCGAAACGCTTCATGCGTTTTTTGCCTTTTGCCTGCTTGGCAAGCACTTTCTTTTTGCGAGATACGTCGCCGCCATACAGGCCAGTCGTCACGTCTTTTCGATAAGCGGATAAATCTGCGCGCGCAATAAACTTGCCACCAATTGCTGCCTGTAAGGCAACCTGGAAATTCTGACGGGGAATGACTTCTTTTAACTTATCGACGACGACGCGACCAAGATGCTGCGCCTCGGAACGGTGTGTCATGACGCTTAATGCGTCAACGATTTCGCCGGCAACGTAAAAATCCACTTTGACTAAATCCTCAACGCGGTAATCATCCAGTTCATAATTAAATGAGCCATACCCGCTTGTCACAGATTTAAGCTGATCATAAAAATCAGTTAATAAATTTGCCAGTGGCGCTTCAAAACTAATTAATGCGCGTTCATCAATATAGCTGAGGTTCTTTTGTAGACCGCGCTTGTTGACGATCAACTGGATGACTGCGCCAATGTAGTTTTGCGGTACAATAATTTCGCCCTTAATCCATGGTTCGCGAATTTCTGCGATGCGTGATGGATCTGGCAAGCTAGAGGCAGATTTGATATCCAGTTCTTCCCCGTTTTGTAATTTTACATGGTAATCAGTACTTGGATTTGTCACGACGAGATCTAATGAGTATTCACGTTCAAGCCGTTCACGGACGATGTCCATATGAAGTAAACCTAGAAAGCCAATACGGACCCCAAAGCCAAGGACTGGCGAATTTTCAGGTTCGAATTGCAGGGCTGAATCACTCAGACTTAGTTTCTCAACTGCGTCTTTTAACTCATTATAATCTTCGTTTGATACCGGAAAGAACCCAGCATATACGAACGGTTTAACAAGTAGATACCCAGGTAGCATTGCGTCGGCATGATGGCGTTTAACAGTCACCGTGTCACCTACGCGGGCGTCACGTGTCGTTTTCAGGTTTGTAACAATATAGCCAACTTGCCCAGTTGCAATATCGGGGCCCGGGCTCATTGCTGGGGATAGGGCACCGACTTCCAGGGCAATACCGTTCGCACCCGTCGCCATCATTTCAATCGTGTCGCCTTTTTTCACCATGCCATCAACGACCCGGGTGTATAAAACGACCCCACGATAATCGTCATAATAACTATCAAAAATTAAGGCGCGAGTTGGCTGATCGGCATGACCTTGCGGTGGCTGAATGCGTTCGGTGACAGCATCAAGCACACTCAATACACCTTCACCCGTTTTAGCACTAACCTTTAGGATATCATCTTCTGTGCAGCCTAATAGGTTGATAATTTCCGCTGACACCCGCGGGATATCTGCCGCCGGTAAATCGATTTTATTCAATACAGGAATGATCGTTAAGTCTGCTGCAAGAGCTAAATATACGTTAGCCAATGTTTGTGCTTGAATACCCTGGCTGGCGTCAACCACCAGCACCGCACCCTCGCATGCAGCCAAAGAACGGCTGACTTCGTAGCTAAAGTCGACATGGCCCGGAGTGTCGATCAAATTTAGCATAAATTCTTTATACCGCATCTGAACTGGGGTTAATTTGATCGTGATACCTTTTTCGCGCTCTAGGTCCATCGTGTCTAAAAGTTGCGATTTCATGTCACGCTTTTGCACGGTACCCGACAATTCCATCATACGATCAGCAAGTGTCGACTTGCCGTGGTCGATGTGTGCGATGATACAGAAATTTCTTATTTGAGATTGGTTCATACTATAGAGGTATATTATACCATTTTTAACGTGCTCGACCAAAGAGCATCGCCTTAACGCGTTTAATAACTGGATTCGCTTCTGTTAATTGCAATAAGCGACTGAACCAAACGTAGGCGCTTAAACTAACTATGGTAATGACAACGAATTTTGGAAATGTCTCTAAGAACTTTTGATCAACTTCCTGCAATTGAAAAATCTGCACTAAGATGTAGCTAATGACCGCCATTAAGCCTGTCGCAGCGAACATGCGACCGATTGCATGAGTAAATTGAATATTAAACAAGTCAGGTAACTGCCGTGACATGATTACGAACAAAATAATTACCTCGACCATCGCCACAATCGATTGTGCCCATGCAAGGCCATATGGACCCCAGTCAAGCACGGTCGTAAACCAAATAGCCAACACGATATTCAGGGCGATAGCAAAAATAGAAACGTACAACGGCGTTTTTGTGTCTTGCTGCGCATAGAAACTGCGTGCCGCAATATGGTAGATTGAGCGGAAAAGGATAGCCACAACAAGCGCACCTAGCAAATTAGCCATTAATGGATCGCCACCTTCTTTAATAAAGTTAACGACATACCCACGAGCAAAAAACGCGATTGCGGCGATAGGTAAAATAATCCAGGTGATAACACGAATCGTTCCGCGCAATTCCTTTGTAAACAAGTCGACGCGGCCTTCTCCTAGACGTTCGGTCAAACTTGGGAAAGCCGCCGTACTAATCGCGACACCAATCAGATTAATAGGCATCAAGTGTAATGTAAGTGCCTGGTTATAGGCACGAATCGTTCCCGACGCCATGCGTGACGCCAAGTTTGTTTCAGCGATACTAACCACATAATCCATACCCTGGTCCAGTGAACGCGCAGGTAATAATGATAATACTTTTCGAAAGCCTTTGTTTTTCCAGTAAATCTTGAACCGATAATCAAATCCTAATCCGAAGAGTCCAATCGTGCTAACGAGTAATTGCATGATTGAGCCTAATACTACGCCGAGTGCAACGCCCATAATACCCCCTTCAAATATTTGCCAGCTACCGATAGAGATGCCCTGTGTAAAGAACAGTGTACCAATAATAATACCGACATTATAAATCGTTGGAGCAAGCGCAAAAAAAGTAAATCGGCCGATCGCCTGCTGCATGCTGGCAATGACAGTCGCAATCGCAAACAAAAATGGGTTGACAGCAATAACCCGCATCATACTTACCGCGAGCGCCCGGCTTGCCTCGTCAAGGCCTGGTGCGACAATATATTGCACAATCGGCTCAGCAAAAATAATGATTAAAATACTTGCCGTTAGCGTAATTAGCGCCATAAAATTAATCAGACTGGTTGATAATTCCCACGCGGATCGTTTATTACCCTTTGCCAAACGCTGGTTAAATACAGGAATAAACGTGACACTCAGCGCACCTGACACCAATATAATAAACATGAAATCCGGCAGCGTAAATGCGACCGTATAGGCGTCAATCCCAGTTGGATATGTATCGTAATAGGCACGGTTCAAAAAACGTTCGCGCAAAATACCTAATAAGGCAGATAGCAAAGTAGATCCAGCGAGCAATAAAGCGGCAAGCTGGATCGGTACTTTTTGATTCGCCTTTGCGACGGCGGCTCGTACTCGCCCCATAGGTTCCTAGACGGTTGTCTCGTGGAGCATTACTTCTTTAGGGAGTGTTGCGTTCTTTAGAATCTTATTCACCGCTGCTTCTTCGAGGGTTTCTTCTTCGAGTAATGCGCTCGCGAGTGCATCAAGGTGTTTGCGGTTTTTGTTAATAACAATCTCTGCGCGCTTTGACGCTTCTTTGATTAAGGCTTCGACTTCTAGGTCGATCTCTTTGGCAGTATCATCACTATATGGACGTTCATGGGTCATTTTATCAAACACCATGCCGCCGTTGTCATCATGAAATACTTGGTCGCGTAGTTTACTGCCCATGCCTTGCTCGATGATCATGTCACGGGCAATTTCGGTGGCTTTACGAAGGTCGGAACCAGCACCTGTCGTAATGCCATCTGGGCCGTACAAAATCTTTTCTGCAACACGGCCACCCATTGCACGGGCAAGGATATCTTTGAATTCGTAGACGTTGGTGTAGCTTTTGTCTTCGGGTGGCAAGAACCATGTCACACCACCAGTACCGCCACGAGGAATAATTGTTACCTTGTGCACTGGGTCGCTGTCTGGCAGTATATGTCCAACAATTGCGTGGCCCGCTTCATGATACGCAGTCATTTTGCGCTCTTCTTCGCTCATCACCTTTGTTTTGCGTTCTGGACCGATAGCTACCTTTTCGAAGGCTTCTGTTAAATCAGCGTTGCTAATCTTTTTTGCGTTACGGCGAGCAGCAACAATAGCTGCTTCGTTAGCAATGTTTGCCAAATCCGCACCACTTGATCCAGCAGTTTTTGCAGCCAAATCTTCAAGGCGAACCGTTTCGTCAACAGGTTTGTTTTTGAAGTGTACCTTCAAAATCGATTCACGGTCACGGCGCTCTGGTAACATAATGTTCGTACGGCGATCAAAACGGCCTGGACGAAGTAAAGCTGGATCCAGTACGTCAGAACGGTTCGTTGCTGCAAGCACAATGACGTTCGTACCTGTTTCGAATCCGTCCATTTCAACCAAAATCTGGTTCAATGTCTGTTCACGTTCGTCGTGTCCACCACCCATACCGCTACCACGCTTGCGGCCGACGGCATCAATTTCATCAATAAAGATAATCGCAGGTGCATTCTTTTTTGCTTTTGCAAATAAATCACGAACACGGCTAGCACCGACACCAACAAACATTTCAACGAATTCTGAACCAGAAATACTAAAGAATGGTACGTTTGCTTCACCCGCAACAGCACGAGCAAGCATCGTCTTACCGGTACCAGGGTTACCAACTAGCAGTACGCCCTTTGGAATCTTTGCGCCGAGTGATTCGTACTTTTTCGGATGCTTCAGAAAATCCACAACTTCTTCTAGGTCTTGTTTTGCCGAATCATTACCTGCGATATCATCAAATACTACTTTTTCTTTGTCAATACCGTATAGTTTTGCTTTTGACTTACCAAAGCCCATCGCCTGATTGTTCTGGCCTTGTGCTTGGCGCATCATAAACATAAAGAAAGCAACGATAATGAGGACTGGAATGATAATAATCGCCAAGTTCCAAATCGTATTACCCGTTTCTGATGGTGGAATGACTTCAACTTCCGTCTTTCCCTGTTGCAATCCTTGCTCAGTCAGGCTGCTGCCTGCTTCTTTACGAGATTTTTCAGTCGGATTATCAGCGTCCTTTGGCGTGATCTTTAGATCGTTTTCTTGGACTTCGATTTTTTTAATATCACCCGCGTTCGCCCGTTTGATTACATCGGTAATCGAAACGCTTTTTAGGTCATCAGATGGAGTCGTAACAGCGATGATCGCCAGTACTGAAAATACCAAAATCGCCCAGAAAAGACTCAGCCTCAGTATGTTATTCCATTTCTTCTTTGGGGGTTGTTGTTGATTAGCCATAAACTATAAATTATCCTTTCAAATACAGATTCACATAAGAAAATATCACTCTATTAATAATAGCACCGCTAAGGGGTTTCAACAATAAAAGTACGCAGATTAAACTTTAATCGCACGCCAGCTCCAATTTCGAACGTTGCCCTTGGACGAGCTGTCTTTACAGCGATGATTGCTCTGGCTAGCTGTGGGCGCGTAGGACTAACCTGGGTTTTTGTGACAATGGCGGCACGCAGCAACTCGACTGCAGATTGTTCATCGACATGACTGATGTAATATCGCGAATACTCATTTTGCTGACTAAAAGCCGCCAGCTCTTCATCAATCGCCGTTTTGAGCACTAATTGACGTCGCCAAATATCTAGTACCGCTTGTTTTTGACCAGCAGACAGTTGCATCGCAACACGACGTCTCAAGCGGTTACGCAGATATGCGTCGCTGGCATTCGTACTGTCTTCTACCCATTCCAACCGTTTTTTTAACGCATATTGGTGGATGTCTGCTTTTGCCATATCAAGGAGAGGCCGCAAAATTCCCGCCGTCTGCATTACTGCCGCCCCGCGCCATCCTGTTCCGCGCGTAATATTAATGGCAATCGTTTCGATAACGTCATCGGCATGATGTGCGGTCACGATGCTTGCCTGGTGTTTCTGTGCCATTGCCTGTAAAAACCCGTATCGCTGCCGGCGCGCCTGGTCTTCACTGGCATTTATCCCCATCTCTTCACGCTTAGACACGTACTCCAAACCGTACTGAGCGGCCAATCCTTCGACAAATTTGGCATCATCCGCCGAATCAGACCTGATACCATGATCAAAATGCGCGACAATCAGTTCATGCTCGCCACTAGCAACTAATCGGTCTAGTAATACGACCGAGTCAATCCCGCCACTTACTGCAACGAGGTACCGCACTTATTCTAGCCCCATCGTTTTAAAACTACGACACCCAGCCAAATACCAAAAATACCTCCGATGAATCCGCCCAGAATGCTCCAGCCGCTTAACATGTCAGTATCTCCAAACAGAAATGGCACGTACGCACCCGCGATACCAAAAATCATTGAAAAAAATAAGATCGTCTTTTTACTCATACGTTCAGTATAAACCAATCAGCTTACGCAGCCACTACAAATAACGCGTACTACCAAATGGAATTTTTTGTTTAACGTACATACCCGTTCCCAAAGTATCGGCGGCGTGTATCGTCCGGTCGCCATATCGCCCATTTAACTCATCGATCGCTTTGACTAATTGCTTTTCACTGGCAATTTTATCACCAAACAAACTCAGCTGCGGGTCGATATCATTACCCAGTTCATAACAGCTAACGCCAATTTCGCGAATGCCATCAGGCGCACCAGCAAACAGTTGGCTTGCCAGTGCATAAATCGCCTGGTTGCTAAAAAACGGCATCTCACACATCCGACGAGCGTGCCAGTACTTTCGTTCGTAGGTTTTGGCATACACAAATACGCCGCGAGCGACTTTGTTTTGGCTACGCAATTTGGCACCGACCGATTCAGACAGGTGGTGCAGACGCTGCAGTATTTTTTCTTCGGTTAAATGAGGACTTTCCAGGACGTATTGCCGACCGACGGTCTTTAGATCGAACTCCCTATCATCTACCTCATAGCCGCGCAGGCGCTGGTGCCACTCATTCCCACAAATACTTTTAAACACCATCTTGTGCAGCGTTTCGGCGCTGGCATCTAAAAACTGCAGTGGCGTCTCGATGCCTACCGCATTCAGGCGATGCTCGTTATGTTTGGCGATTCCCGTCAGATCAGTCAGCTTCATCCCCGCGAATGTCGCACGCAGATTTTCGTGAGTAATCTTGTCTAGCCCGTCCGGTTTATGCAATCCTGCTGCAGTTTTGGCCAAGAACCGGTTCGTTCCAATCCCCACATTACAACGCATCGCGCAGCCGATTTCATCCTTCATACGCTGTTTAATTTCCATACCGATGTCATGCAAATCACGTACTTGCATCGTGTGGGTGGCGTGCTTGAAATCAATCACACCTTCATCAATGCTTTTCATTACTACATGTGGCGAGTAATCTTTCATCATATCCATCATCTTGTGATAGACAAAGCGATATTTAGCCGGATCGGTTTCTATCGCAATAATATCGGGTACCAGTAACTTCGCTTCTTTAAAGCGCATCCCTACTTTGACACCGTATTTTTTCGCCTCATAACTGGCAGTAATAATTGCCGTGTTTTCCGTGCGTCGATTAACAATAGCGATCGGACGCTCACGCAACAATGGCCGCGCTTGCTGCTCGACCGTAGCAAAACACGAATTCAAATCAATATGCATGACCAGCGGGCGTTCGGTGTTATATGTTTCGTTCATTACCATCCGATTATCCATCCGCAAAGGGGGTATGTTGTTATCATCAAGTACCTACAGCACGAGTTCGACTCGGCGCCGGAGCCCGATATCGAACCCGCCGTGAAGCCGCTTGATGATAATGACATGACGCCTATCACACCTATACTATTCATAATGATCCGCCTCTCGGGTTAAATGCCACGTCAGGCGCTCACTATCAAATTCAAGCCGATAATCCGCTCCGCCATCGGTCACATCAAATACGTGAATCATCCGCTTGCCCTGAACACTTGGGTGACGCAAACCGATTTCCTTAACCTCAATTTCCCGGCCACTAGCACGTCGGAATCGGACCGGGCGACACGGATTCAGCCCCTCGCCAAAAACAGTAATCACTTCGATACGTTCGTTCAATAAAGTTTCATCATTCATAGCAAAAATCCTCAAATTATAGTTTGAGAAACGATAGTAACGCTGTATTGCCCGTTTATTATGCCCGTTTCTAGCTAATATCCGAAGACAATTGAATGATCCATTCACGAGGGACGCTTTGCCTTTTTATGGCCAGTGAGTGTCGTGCGGAAGTACCTTTAGTATACA
>JAQGGY010000042.1 GCA_028289095.1 Candidatus Saccharimonadota bacterium | reverse complement strand
GCTTATGATACGAACGGAAACCCGTTATATGCGGCACCGCCTCCTCCGGTTCAGACCTATTCGGATTCACAGCACGCGCCACAAGTCGTCCACTTAACTCGTTCGATCGATCCCGTGCAACAGGAAGTCACTCCCGAAGTGAAGGCAAAACATGACAAGTCCGTTCACGAGCATCCAAGTTTAAACCTTAGTTCGCACGAATATATTATCAGTGCGGTACGTCGTCATCCAATCGGGTTATTGATCCCGGCCGGACTGACTGTCTTTTTGATTGCCTTGGTCGCGTCAATCCTCATTAATTTTCCTATCATCGTTGAATCGCTTGGCATCTTTGACCCACCGGCAGCTGGCCCTATCTGGCTAATCGGCCTTTTGTTAATGGCGCTGTTCACGATTGGTGGATATATTGCCATATGGGTATATATGAATAATCGTTTTTTCTTGACGAACGAAAGTGTCATCCAGGAACTTCAACTCAGCTTGTTTATGCGCAAAGAACAAACAGTTAGCCTGGCAAATATCGAAGATGCAAGTTTTGATCAGCATGGCATTATGCAGACGCTATTAAACTATGGTTCCATTCGCTTAAGCACCGAGGGCGACGAAACGACGTATCGTTTTACCTACGTAACGAATCCAAAAAAACAAATTGAAATACTAAATAATGCTGTTGAGGCGTTTAAGAACGGTCGTCCAGTAGACGAAAGTTAATGTTTGCGATTCATTTTAATGAAATCAGCTTCTTTTTCTCGGTCAGCACGTATGCGATAAGACTGGCAGCTGTCATTGGTGCAATTAATGCCTTCATATCGGTAGTCAGAATCTTTGTTACCAATTTTTTTGCCATCCGGATCAGTCAGTAACGCAGGGTCAAGGGCTGTCACAGTTTTATCGGTAATTTCAAGAGGGTAGTTCTTGTTCTTTGGAAAGTATACTTCCTCTAGGTTATAATAGACGGCATTAATTGCAATTTTTCGCGTATCGTCACGATGCGTGGCGGCGATATCGTTTTTTTGCATATACAAGACGGTTGTTGCAATACTTAAAAATAAGGTAACAACTAGTACTTCGATGACAGTGAATCCTGGATTGTGTTTCATTATTACTCATTATAACACTTGTTGAAGCGGGTCGCATGACGAATAAGCGAAACAAGCATCATAGGTACTTGCTAGTACTATTATGGCAAATTTGACGAAACCAACGTATAATAGAAAGTAGATAATAAGGGGAATATATGGCGAAAAAAAGCGAGAAACCAGAAATGGCTGAGAAGTCAGCAACGAATGAGGGAAAACTAAAAGCGTTAGGCTTGGCAATGGACCAGATCACTAAGCAGTTTGGTGACGGATCAATCCGTCGGCTTGGTGATACTGCACGCGTCGACGTGGAATTAGTATCAAGTGGTTCATTAAGTGTCGACTTGGCGCTTGGCGGCGGCTATCCAAAAGGACGCATTATCGAAATTTATGGTCCAGAAAGTTCCGGTAAGACGACGCTGACTTTGCACGCAATCGCTGAAGTGCAAAAAAATGGCGGTACTGCTGCCTTTATTGACGCCGAACATGCCCTTGATCCTGCGTATGCACGCCGCCTTGGTGTAGATACGGATAACTTGTACGTCAGCCAGCCGGATAACGGTGAACAGGCATTAGAAATCGCAGAAACATTAGTACGTTCAAACGCTGTCGACCTAGTGGTCGTTGACTCTGTTGCCGCACTTGTTCCACAAGCCGAAATCGACGGGGATATGGGTGATAGCCACATGGGTCTACAGGCCCGATTGATGAGCCAGGCGTTACGTAAACTGACTGGTATCATTAATAAAAGTCAGACAACCGTTATTTTCATTAACCAAATCCGTATGAAAATTGGTGTTATGTTTGGTAATCCAGAAACAACCACCGGTGGTAACGCTCTAAAGTTCTATGCATCTGTTCGTTTAGATATTCGCCGCACAGGCCAGATTAAAGTAGGCGAGGATATCGTCGGTAACCGTACAAAGGTAAAGGTGGTGAAAAACAAAATTGCTCCTCCTTTCCGCGTCGCTGAATTCGACATTATGTATAACGAAGGTATTTCAAAAACAGGTGACGTGCTTGACCTCGCTGTCCAGCATGGTATCGTTGGCAAAGCTGGCGCATGGTTTGATTACGCTGATGCAAAAATCGGCCAAGGTCGTGAAGCCAGCAAGGTATATTTAAAGCAAAATCCTGACGTCCTGGCTGAAATTGAAGCAAAAGTACGTGCGAAGGTTGCCGAAGCGGCTGTCGAACCAGCACCTGCAATGACTGCTGCAGACGAAGCATAGTCAACAATTGACCCTATGAAAATTACCGGAATCACTGCCCAGCAAAAAGATAAGAATAGGGTAAATGTGATGGTAGATGGAAAATATCGATTTAGCCTCGATATTTTTCAGTATGCAGATCTTGGCATAAAAGTTGGCAATGAATACACTGATGAAGAACTGACATTGCTTGAAACAGAGAGCCGGTTTGGAAAAGTTTATGCCCGGGCGCTCGAATATTGTTTGATGCGCCCCCATTCGGCGCGTGAAGTGCGCGATTACTTATATCGTAAAACGCGTGATACGCGGACGAAAACTGGTGAAATGAAAAAAGGGGTAGCCCCTGAAATTACGACACGGGTCTTCGACCGTTTAGTGGAAAAAGGCTATATCGATGATGAAAAATTTACTCGGTATTGGGTAGATAATCGCAGTCTGACTAAAGGCGCGAGCCGACGTAAGTTGCAGGCCGAACTGCGTACTAAAGGGGTCGAATCTAGTATTATCGAACGCTTTTTATCTGAATCGAGCCGCAGTGATGAAGGTGAGATAGAAAAAATTATCGCCAAAAAAAGAAATCGTTACCCTGATGATCAAAAGTTAATGCAATACTTGGCACGGCAAGGCTTTAGCTATGACGATATCAAACAGGCCCTTGCTAGTCACGATTAGAGTGCTGGATTTGTTCGGCCTGTTGGCTTTTTCTGAATGGATTCGTATAGCCATGACGCATAGCCTCGAGCGCGGGCTCGGGGATTTCAGCCTGTGAATGAACGACAATCGCAGTATCGTTTATTTCGGTAATCTGAGTACGATGAATCAACAGCTGGGCATCGTTCAGGCTTTTTAGTAGTGGCCGTCTCACGAGTAGTTGCTGAATCAAGAATGCGCCAGTTTCGATTGTATAACTGTCTACTTTACCTAATTTTTCGCGTTTTTCATCAATAACACTCATACCTACAGGGGTGAAGTGCAAGTCGTATACCTCTTTTAGCTTGATTATGTCATCAACGGCGACAAATTCATCGCTAGAATCAACAATTAATCCTATGTCGCTAAATTCGCGCACATCTGCAACGCGCAGTAGTGAAGGATTCTGGTCAAGAAGCGGGCCTACAAGTTCATACGCGACAATTTCAAGGTTTTTAGGATCTATAATCGCCCTGCTGGTGCGTGCAAGTTCACTGCCTGTCTGTAGGCCCATTACCGGTGCATTTACTAATCTCGATCCAGTTATTAACATAGTTATAGTATAAACGTTTTCCGCTTAGTTCTCAACAAAAGGATTTGACCGTCCGGTAGTGAGGTTTAGCTCTGCGGCTGCTTCGTCACGTGATTTTAACGAGTTGACACGGTCAATTGTTTGTTGGTCGAACGTAGATGTTGCCGCACTGGGCGTATAATCCGTACTCGTCGATGAACTTAGGATAATCGAATTTAAACTTAGAACGACGAATACTAGGCCGCCGAGGATGAACAATACGAATAGTAGTACATGATACCTTTGTATGATGTGTTGGAGTGAGCTTTTGATTGTGGTAAGTGATATATCCATAATTTTTCCTATCGTACGTAGATCTCTATAGTAAGGGCGTCAGTCGATACTTCATTTGCGTTCGTACCTTTTGATAGCCCGATCTTTGATATTTGCATTTTCGTGAGGTTCTGCTCGATAGACTTAATAAATTTTAGTAAGCGGATGTAGTCGACGGGGTTAGCAACTG
>JAQGGY010000026.1 GCA_028289095.1 Candidatus Saccharimonadota bacterium | reverse complement strand
CGGATGTTCGGCCGGAGGAATTTTGATAGTCGTACCTGGGATGATCATTCCCGGGTTCATTGACTGTAGCATTGCGGCATCGATGCTGAAATGGGTTGCCAGACTTTCGACTGTCTGACCCGGCTTTACTTTGTAATATGCGAATCCCCTTTTGTACTCTGGCTGGGTTTTCAATAGGCTAGCCTCGGCTGCCTGCCAGTTTTCGGTGACTATCCGTTTGCTTCCAAGGTCGGCCAGGTTGCGCGAATACAATCCTGTTGCAATGAAATATATTGTAAACGCACCAACAAGCAGCGGAATCAGCAAAATTATAACACTTGGCCGGCTGTTGTTACGTGTCCGTCGCGACGTTTTGTGGCTTTTGCTGCGCTTTATCATCGTATTGTTCCTTTGTAATAGATGATGTTCCGGCCGACCTCGATTTCGTCAGCATCCAGTATGCCATTGAGCTTTTTCAAATCAGGTATGCTCATTTCGAATTTTGCCGATAGTACTTCCATAGTATCACCTTGTTGGACAGTGTATGTACTGACCGCTAGTGGATCAACTGGTGTGGTTGGTAGCGGAGCATTTTTCTGCGCCTGGCTGGTTAGATTTATTTGGCGCGTAAATTCTGCGGTATCGACTGGCGACTGTACGGGAATATTAACGCCCGTTTGTTGGCGAAGAGCCATGACTACTTCAGAGGCAAAGAGCGTGAATAGAATGATGGCAAGGTAGCCGCTGGACAGCGTAAAGGCTTTTCGCAGCATGCCCTTTCGTTTTGCACGGGTCTTGTGCCACCTGGTTGCCCAGCTGTGTTCAATGAGCGTCGCAAACGCGTATATTTTGATCACAGCATTTATATATCCGTAAATAATATATGACGGCAAATAGATGATTCGTTTCGGATGGGCTTTGAAATAACCGAACACGCGTATAAACCTACTGACCAGCCACCATCCCAACAGAATACCTGCAAATATCCATTCTTCGTACAATAGCGCGAAAACCATGACAACCGGTCCGATCAGCATGAATATCGGCTGAAAGAAGCGGTCTATCATAAATAGTGCAAGCGCTGGATGAGCAAACACCCACCCACGTGCGACTGCCCGCAGGTCTGCACGCCAAGAGTTTCGCGTCCAACGTAATCGCTGCTTGAAGAATTTACTGAGCGAACTGAGCCCTGGTGTATAAACGACCGGGCCGACAACGAATGCGGTATGCCATCCCTGTTCGATAATAAGGTGCGTCAAGCGTTTGTCGTCGCCCGATATGCCACGGGTACCCATGAAAAACTCATGACGTAACAAGTGGATATTATCGTATTCTTTATTAAATATTGCTTCGCGCCGGTAAAAAGCTGTACGTCCTGAAAGCGTATTGAACGCTCGCCCGGTGGCTAGCAGGAAAGGTACTTCGTCCTTGTAGCGCGAGTAGAGCAAGATGTCAAAAAGTACGTTTGCGGTATTGTGGGGGTTTTGAATACGCTGCGCGACAGTTGCGCCTCCGATGTTTTTTTCGACAAAATATGGCAGCGTTTTTTCTAATACATCGTCACTCCATATCGTATCCGAGTCAACGAGTGCAATAAGGTCACCCGTTGCTACAGTTAATCCGTCGCATAGTGCCGCCCTCTTGCCGGGCTTTGGCGTTACTAATAGTCGGCACGATGTATGTAGTGATTTGTTTCCGACATAGCGCCGTTCGAAATCAACAATATGCCGTGTATTAGATTTGTCGATGACAGCGACAATCTCATTGACGCCGTTTTTTATCCACGACTGCATCGCCTGTTCGAACACCACCGGGTCTTCATTGTACACAGGCGTGACAATACTGACCGTTTGACGTGGAGTATGCTTGTCGAGCGGCTGTACGTGTGGCCGGTACATGCTAGCGCTAATACGACGCACAAGCCAATATGACCATCGCCAAGCGCCAATTATTGACAGCGGAACATACAAGAGTAGGGCTTTGGCGAATTCCGTGTCAAACATGATTAAGACGCCCTCTTTCAATAATCGGCTTAGGTGCTGTGATGTCGGAAATTAACGCATCGTGCGTTTTGTTTTCTGTGACGACCGAGTTCAGGATTGCCATATTGTATCCGTTTTCTTTGCTCCATTCAATGAGCGCTTGGGTGTCGTGCATTAATGACGATTTAGTGAACGTCCCCTTGTCACGTAAGCCGTATAGCGGATTCCAGATGCTTTCTGCGCTTTCTGCGGTGGCGTGAAATATGGCATTCACATTCCATTCTTCTTGTTTTGCGATTATGCGCATCTCGTTAAAGAATGCTATTTTGACAGCATTAAATGCATTGTGGACGTGTTTTTGAAACTCGGCTTCTTCAATGCTTACGTGTTCGATAGGTACATCGAGTTTGCTGTACACCTTTTCTAGAATATTGCCGGATCTTGAATCCAATTCACCGATAAGTATAAACCATGGACGTGAAAAATCATCTTCGGCCGTATTGGACCTAAGGTATTCTGGCTGCATAACGACGCCAAAATCGACGCCTGCTTTTTTGCCGGAAATCCGTTCAACGATAGGGATTAGGATATTGCGCGTCGTGTGTGGCGGGACGGTCGAGCGGATTACCAAGACGTGATATTTGGTATGGTTTTTTAGTCTGTTGGCAAATTCTTTTGTCGCGCGCTTTAAATCGTCCAAGTCAATCATGCCATTCTTTGTCGGCGTAGCAACGCAAATCATGGTGATGTCTGTCGTGATGGTGTTGTAGGTCTGAGGTGTGTAAGCATCATAGCTAGCATTTTTGAGCGAGACGACTTTATCGGATGACTTGTCTACGAACGTGATTCTATTGCCAAGTTTAGCTAATCCTTTGCCTGTTGCTACTCCGACTGCTCCACTACCAACGACTGCGATATCCATGATAATCTCCCCTTTTATACTAGACTGATGATGATCCCCATGCCTTTATTCTTCCTGTATTTTTTGCGATTGTAACGCAACTTTCAGCAACTTACAAGGATATAGATCACAGAACGAATATTGTGCTAACATTTTTTTGTAAACTCGTGTTTATTGTATTTTTTATTTAATTCATCACTGTCGTATTTGATGACGTTTTCGCATATTCTGCCTTGGGGTGTACGAAGAATCTTAATTGCTCCAGCCTCGTTATTTTCAAGGATGTTGCCGTAGACGTTATTTTTTGTTCCGTCGTTATCTTTGTCTCCGCCTAGTCTGATGCCGGCGCCCTTATTGTTTTTTGATGTATTGTATCGAAAAGTATTCCCGCCTCCTCGCGCATCTAAACCTGCCGAATCCTCATCCATTTGGTTTTGGCAAATGTTATGCTCGACGATGTTTCCAGTAGAACCTTCCTTGAGGTCAACGCATTCATTGCCGAAGGTGTCGATAATGTTGCGATATATTCGGTTATTATTTGACTCGTCGATGTCCGATGTGGGGTTTTTGTTATCGGCTCGCTGCTCGGGCGCCGTGCCGATGTAAATGCCTTCCCCGTTTTTGCCGTCACCTTTGAATCCGAAATCAAAAATGCCACAATTTCTAATGATAGTATTGCTGATCGCGTTATTGGTCGCAAAATAGCGCAGGCGTATACATTCGCCACCAGCATTTTGTACTGTCATGCCGATGATTTTTAATCCTGTGACGCCGTCATGTTTAGTTGCACCGATAACGTAAATTAACTTGTCGCGGTAGTTATCTTTGCTACTGCCATCACCACTCAAGCCGTCAACTGTAAAGCCTTTTAGGGTGATATAGTCGTGCATGATTTCGACCACCCGTCCTTCTTCTGGGTTGCCGCCGACAACTGCGTCTTTGCTGCCCTGTATAGTGATCGTTTTGTCGCTCGTGCCGCTTTTGACAGACGAAATTGTTTGATCATAGCGACCATCTGCAAGGTTGATGGTATTGCCGGCCTCGGCGATACTGACTGCTTTGTCGATCGAATAAAATGCGGCTTGCTCGCTTGTGCCGTTGTTCGTATCCTTGCCAGCCGGGCTGACGTAGTATTGCTGCGCATAAGAGCGTTGAGACGGGAAAATGTTCCGTGTTGTATTGTGCGAGGATCCCGTGGTGGAACTAGGCTGTATAAAGGATATTAACAAAATAATTGCAATCAATGATGCGATAAATGCCAGATAAAATATGTAGGGATGTTGGCTCCGGAATCGGTTGATTTTACCCAAGTCCATAGTTACATTGTGCATCATTATTCACTGTTTTGCCATAATATTTTAGATTTAAGCTGAAATACAGAATAGGAGAATATGATTGACTCGTAATCACACCTATTGCTCATGAAGATGAGATTGGTGGATTCGAACATCAATAACTCATATCAGTGTAAGTGTGCAAACCTATCTGGAAAGAGTGGTCATGACTAAAGTTATGATTGTAGGATCAGGTGTTGTGGGCGGCGCCACCGGGAGGGGGTTTGCTAAACATAACGCTGATGTTACGTTTGTCGACGTTTCAGCGAATAAGCTTGAACTCCTGCGTGAGGAAGGCTTTGCTGCCATTACCCCAGACCAAATTGATGTTTCCGACGTCGATCTGGTATTCGTTGCGGTACCGACACCCACGAACGAAAGCGGTTTCGTCACTGACTACTTGTATGACGCGAGCCGATCAATTGGTCGCGCATTGTCACGCGCTCCCCTATCATCACACCCTATTATCGTTTACAGATCTACGATGTTGCCTGGTACAACCCAGCGTCTCATGATTCCACTTCTTGAAGAGGAATCAGGTAAAAAAGCTGGAGTGGACTTTGGCGTTTGCTATAATCCCGAATATCTCCGTGAAGTGAGTGCGAATGAAGACTTTGCGTCGCTCAACATCGTTACTATTGGATGCAATCTGACTGACAGTCAGGATGCAAAAAAAGTAGCTGCCGCCTACGCGCCATTCAATGCCGTCGTGCATCACTTGGGCATCAAAGAAGCGGAATGGCACAAATATGTCCATAATCTGTTCAATGCCATCAAAATCTCTGCCTTCAATGAATTCCGTATGATGGGCGAACATCTGGACATCTCCAAAGAGGACGTGGAAAAGATTTTTGCCATTACGCGCACGACTGCCGAGGGGCTTTACAACTCTTTGTATGGGACGCGCGACCTTGGTCCATATGACGGCGCTTGCCTTCCGAAAGAAGTGAACGCAACTGTTCATTATGCCGAGGAAGTCGGTCTGTCCTTACCCCTTCTTAAGGCGACCCAAGAGGTTAATCGTCGCTTGGGTGGTCAGTGATCACGCTTATCGGATATGAGTTGCCCAGTAATGGGCGATCGGCTTGGCATTGTATTGCGGATTGAAATTTATCCGCAATACAATGCCGGCCAGCTTAACTTTAATATATATTCTTGGTCACTAATGTAGCGGGCGGAGGTTGTGTGAATGCGACGATAAAACACGTAAAGGAGGTGCTGGTCATTCTACCGTATCTATTGCTGTTTGTGGGTGTTGTGTTATTCCTGGGTGTGTATCGTGATATGCAGGCGCTAGCGGTGCAGAATGAAAAACTAGAAGTCCGACTGCAAAAGACGGACGAGAAGCTTGATTATTATATTTACCGTGACTCAACGAGCATTGGTCACACCGAGGCGCCGGAAGGATATGAGCTGTATAAAAAGAGAACAGATAAATGAACGTTATGTTAGCTTACGATATCAGTCGACGTCGACAACTTCGTTATGGTTGATAGCGGGTTTGACAGGAACAAAGATCCACAAAATTACATATGGTATAAAGCCAGGAAATCCACCTGGCAGTAATAACACGATAAATATAATTCGTACAATAGTTGCGTCGATATTAAAATATTCGCCAAGTCCGCCACAGACACCGGCAATTTTTGCATTTGTTCGTGATCGGTATAATTTCTTCATATAATTATTATAGCAATTACTTGTGTCGGGATACAGTTATTCAAGTTTTGTACGGATAACTTCGTGGGCGTCATTGATGACGATGAATGCACGCTGGTCATACTTGCGAACAAGCGCCTTTAATCTCATTTCTTGCATCCGGGTAATAACGACTAACATGACGCCGTCAGAAATCATACCATCTACTTTCTTGCCGTTAACATACGTTACTTTTTCGCCAAATTCTTTCTGGATGGCCGCACCGATTATTTTATATTCTTTACTGACGATCCAAACGCTTTTCGAGTCGTCTAGGCCTTCGACTGTTACATCGATAGCCTTGTGTGCAACATAGTATGCAATCATCGAGAACATCGCATTATCCCATCCAAATACAAAACCTGACGCGCCTAGGATAAATATATTCATGAACAAAATTGCTTCACCCACCGAAAATGGTGTTTGTTTGTCGATCAGAATAGCGATTGTTTCAGTACCATCAAGTGTTCCGCCGTAGCGAATAACCAATCCGACACCAACACCGACGATTGCACCGCCAAACATTGCCGCCAAAATCGGCTCTGTTGTCATAGCAGTTGTGGGATGAATAGCAACGGTCATCAATGCCAGCACTACGATGCCAAAACTGGAATATAGCGCAAAAGACTTACCGATTTTTTTGTAACCTAAATAGATAAATGGAATATTTAGTAGTACTAAAAAGACGCCAATCGGAATATTAAAAAGATGCGCGCTGATAATTGAAATACCCACAACTCCCCCGTCAGTCAGGTGGTTGGGGATCAGAAAGAATTGCAGGCCGATGGCGACAATGAACGCCCCAATTAGTATGGCAATGATGTGCTTCAGTGCATTTAGATTAATACGCTACCCTTTCTGTTTGTTTTATTATTCATATGTCGTTACAGACATTAACTAATGTCTATTGTATCAGTTTTTACGATGCCTTGTATGTAGGCTATTGGTGTCACCATGAAAAAGGTACTCTGATGTGAGAGTGCCTTTCTCTATAGTAAGTGCAGGCGGGTGTTATACTTCGTCTGTTGTTTTGCTGTCTTCGCTAGGTGTGCCAAATCCCAAGTATAATGCGGCAGCTGTAATGATAATATGTAGGAACAGATCGGCAATGTTGTGCGCAAGTATGCCAAAGATAGCATGATCACCATAAAAGACGCCGAGCAATGCGACTAGGCCATAAATAATACCGAATATTTGGAAGTATAGGCGAGAATTTCTGTATGATTTCGATGCGACTAGTGCTGCAATACCTGACAATAGGTGAACCATATTGTGTAGACCGTTGACTTCAAAAATTCCTAATAGATGACCGTTTGGCGTAAATGCCGGTATGAATCCCAGTATACCGATGATTACAAATATGACTCCAAATACTAATGCTGCTTTTTTAACGTTATTCATTATTTAATTCTCCTGTTATGTTGCTGATTGACATTATTCTCTCACCTGGCATAGCTAATTTCTGTAAGATATCTTACGTAGAATTGAAATTGCGACGGACTTTGGCGCAAAATAAAAGCATAACAACTTGACTTACCAGTAACAATCTGTTATTATAGTAGGATGAAACATTTTAGCGGCTCGACTGAAACGCTACAAACCACTAATGAAGTTGTAACGCCTAGTAAAAAGCCGGAAGGTTTCTTTAACCGGCACGCAACGAAGATATCACTTTTAATGATTACTAGTTCGCTCGCTTTCACTGCGCATAATCTGACCAAATATAATGACTCATATGATAAAGTATTTGGACCATGCGACCCAGTTGATGAAGCGACGGTCCAAGAATATACAAACGAAATCAAAACGATATATGATGATACGTTGCAGTTCAAAGAAAATCGCGACGAATTAATGTCTGATCTGATGGATGTTATCGATCATGATGGATTGCAGGTAACTATTTCTGATGATACGAGTGAAAGTGATTTCATCACGGCATCAATCAATCGATCGATCAGATACCTGCCGGCGCAATATATCGATGCCAGCGGTGTTAAAGAGGTTGTCGTTACCGATTTAAATAAAGGTATTGAAGCTGATCGTAGCGCTGTATGGATCCAACGGGGATTCCACAACCCTGTTAGCTCGGAAAAAATATATATTGATACGAACTATGTGATCGAGGGTGATCGGGGTGATATAACAAGGACCTTGAGTCACGAGATTGGCCATGCGGCTATGCTAAAACTATGCGGCGGCTATAATCCACCCGAACAGTTTACTGACGCTAATCCATCAGACTTTGAGTACGGTAATCCAGCTAATGAAGGGCATATAGAAGCGTCAAGATATGGTGAAAAAAACGAAAGAGAAGCGATTGTCGAGATGATGTCTAGCGTTACTGACATCCTTGGCTCGGATAATAAATACCAACTAGCCAACCGCCTAGCCAAAGGCGATCCTATCGCGGAACGTAAAGTGGCCGTGACGGCTGCCCTGCTTGATAAACTAAGCCCTGGTCTAGGTAAGACGACCATGCTTTACATGCGCTTTGATTAGGGTATAGAAATCTGTGTTACGAAATACAAAACTGTTGCACCGAATATCCAGGCGCCAGTAACATCAGTGGGATAATGGGCGCCAACGTGGACGCGCGACAAGCCGATTGTGACGATGAATAGCGCTAGTAACGCACTGACGATAATACCAAGTGGATGCGGCAATAATGCCAAGCATACTAATGATAAGTAGCCACCAGCGATTGTCGCACTATAGGCATGACTGCTAGGAAAACTGTAGGATTTGATCTTCATATTTTGAGCATATATTGTTTTTGGGCGTGACCTGCGGAATAGCAATTTCATCACTGTAGCTATTGGTATGCAGGCGACGACGATAAAGCCTAAGATTGCTAGATTTTGATAGCCGCCTACTAGAATGATTACGTTGACGACACACAAAGCGATAGCCCAAATACTTGGTAGTGTCATACGTCCTAATCTGGACGAGTACCTATGCAAGCTGGCGGGAATCAAGGCAACAACATCTGCGAAATATTTATCATACTTCCATATGAATGTTTGAATGTGACGAAGTAGCATATTAATGGCGCACCTTTACAACACGCGGCGTTACTTCCACTGGAATCGGCGTCGTGAATTTTACTTCCCCGTCTAGTTCCACTAATTGAGGCGTATTGGTTCGTAATTTTATACTATGGCCGGTCAGGTAGGATGCGTGCTGGATGTTTTTGCGCGCGCCAAAATAAAAGTCCGCCATAGCAAAAATAAAGCTAAGTTTTGAACGGCCGCCGAGCGCAAATATGATCAGTTCCCTATTATCGATTTTTGCGTCTTTGGCGATTTGTTTGCCTGCATGATACCGGCCGTTGGCAATGATGATTTGGTGCGTTTCAAAATGTAATTGCAGTTCACTGTCCTTGTCTTCAATTGTGGCGAGGAATGGTTTGTGGCGGATTAATTGGACGATACCATTGATCGCGTATGCAAATCGGCCAAACTTCTTTTTTTGATCGTCTGTGACATGTTTTGCGATTAGTGCCGATACGCCAACGCCTGCAACATTGACGAAGTATTCTTTGTGGATTTTACCCAGATCAACGTTGCTGATTTTGCCATTCTTGACTGCCCCTATAGCCGCCTCTATTTCTAGCGGTAGACCTAGACTGCGCGCGAAATTGTTGGTGGTTCCTAATGGTATAACGCCTAACTGTATGGACGAACCAGCAAAAAAGTCGACGGCATCACTGATCGTACCGTCGCCGCCACCGACCAGTACTAAACTTGGGTTACGTTTTTTAAGGGCAGAAGTAACTGCCCTTAAATTAGTGTCCTTTTTTAGGAAGTTTATTTTCACCAATTCGATGCCGTTATGCTTGCAGGCGGCGATGATGATTGGTACTGCCGCCCTGCCTCGCCGCGAGCTTGTGTTGATAATAAGTTCTGCTTTAATCTGTTTCACTTTACTATGATAACAAGTATTGGGTTATTTCGCTTTTTGTCCTTTTGGATGTATCAGTATAAGTACCTAGTTTGCGATATAAAAAATGAATGAAAAAGGAGTTTTCGTTATGAAAACTCCTGTCGCATCACCCCTTTGGTGTTTAGTCGCAAATTAATTAACGTGGGGCACATTATTGTGCCGAAACGGTGCTTTGCTGTTCGTCAAATGATTTCGCATCCGTAATATTACCGTAATCCGTGTCACTGGCTTCCACGGGAATTTCGTCATGCTGACCATCGGTCGTATGCGGAATTTCGGGAAGATTTTTGATCCCCAGCTGTGTCGTAACTGCTGCCATGGCGATTGTACACCAGCGAACTCGGTTGAAGATTACAGTCACAACATCAAACAGCCATTCCTGTTCAGCATGAGTCAGTTCATTTTTATTGCGCCACAAAAATGCGATGATGTGCGCGCCAAGTGAAAGCCCGACGTAGTACACCCAAAAGTAATGAAACGGACCGGCAATTAAGCGACCGAGTATTGTTTTAGGAGCGATGTCGCCATAGCCGATTGTTAGTGAGGCTACTTGACCCCACCATATGCCTTCAAGGAAGGTCCAGCCTTCGATGAACATGAATACAACTGCAGCGCTTGCTTGCGTCACGACGTACGCCAGTAGGATCCATTTGACTTTCATCGTCATTCTGATAAAGAAGGTCGCCAAAAGGATTCGCGGCTTTGTATTTTTGTTAATTAAAAAGGACACATAAACTCCTAGGTCGGGGTGTGCTAGGGGCTATCCTACTATAATAGGTAGTTTATGTCAATGAACTTATCGAATAAATTATGGTAATATTTAAACTATGTGGTATAATAACCCTACTAATATGGAGCAAGATAAACTATCATTTCAACGTTCGCTGGCTATCAAACAGCAGTCGGGTCATCCGCAGACTGCTGCAGTTTTTGAAGTGCTTGCTAAGGGTTTTGACGTTAACGTAACTGACGAGCATCGGCGGCATTGGCGTAGTATGCTGACGTTTGGTAGAGCTATAGACTCGTATGTCGATACTGTACAACCAGAATCCATCGAGGATCAAAAAAATTCGTTACTGGCTGGATTGCCTATTCCTGGGATGGATAGCGATGAGGCACATGAGTTTCACCACATAATTGATAATGTGACTCCAGTTCGACGCGCAGAGGTGCTCGATGGCTTTTTAATTAATGATTACGCCAAAGACATGCGTGATAGTCGCGGGTATGCAAGGTTTCTTCATCTGCGCCTAGAAGAGGCAGAGATGTTCGGCCGTTTTATGCGGTTAGATAACCCAGCAAGTATGCCACAGATCGAACGGTTTAATGAATGGTTGCCGCAGTTTGCTCGCGCGGGCTATCTAGTGGATTCATTTGGTGATCTATATGACGATTTTGAAGATGGGGTTATCGCCATGCGGCCGACAATTCGGCGCAGGCTTAAATTAGGCCGTGCTGCTTTGCACGAAACGAAAAATGCCGTGTCGCATTTGCCATTACGGACGATTGGTTTTTTGGCGGTCGCATCACTAAGCAAGATACTGCGGAATGGCCTGCATAGGAAAGTTGCACTATCGGACGAGTAGCTGCTTAGAACTTGCCGGGACATGGTGTGGTGCTGTTGAAATAAGATTTATTCAACGCGCCTAGCAAAATATTCCTGTGTTTCGCGCATAAATATTTCAGCGGTTTTTGGCCCGACGCCGTACAGTTTCTGCAGTCGCTTAGAAAATTCATCTTCGTTTTCACTGCTTTCGAGCATCAGGATTAGTGATCCTTCATAGTCTCGGATTAATTGCTCCATACATGTTCGCAGGCTTCGTGCTGTTACCTCGTCGTAGCGTGTATATCTACCTTCATCTAGCAAATGAACTAGGCCACGTGGTGACATTTGTAGGATTGCCCATGGTGTATCGATTTGACGTTCTATAAATAGTCTCCATGTGTTGGCGGCAACGCTGGATTGAATTGGCTTGCCAAAAAGGTACGATAGCAAAAACCAACGGAACATATCATCGTCGCCCGACAAGACATCTAGATTAAAGTCTGTCGCATGGTGAATAGGCTTTGGTTTGCGTGCACGCTTTTTCTGTATACTTCTATCCATAGTCATACTACTATCATAGCAAAACAATGATTGTAGTTGATATTGATGTGGTGAGCTAATTATTGTATAATTATATCTAGTTTTGTCGAGAATACATCCATCATGTCGTTCTCCAAAATGGAGTTTGACATACCGTGCCAACAAAAAGGATTATCATGATCTCTCACGACGAACACCAGTTGCGGGAAACTCACAAAGAACTTGTCAAAGAGTTCAAGCAGCTTTTGCAACTGAAGTTGCATGTTGTGACTGAATGCGCAACGCCTGCAGATATCAAGCGCGTGTACTATAGCAGCGTGCCGGTAGCTATATTTTTTCCATGGATTAGCTTCCGTCGCAGGGTCTGTGTGCCGTTACCTGGCCAGGAAAAAGGATCGGCAGAGTAT
Source organism: Candidatus Saccharimonadota bacterium (assembly GCA_028289095.1). Lineage (GTDB taxonomy): Bacteria > Patescibacteriota > Saccharimonadia > Saccharimonadales > Saccharimonadaceae > UBA6022. The sequence goes on along the minus strand of JAQGGY010000026.1, from coordinate 116 downwards.
TTTGTAACGTCACATGGCCATTTGGCTGCGTATTTCGTGATTGGTACCCTACGTCCTGTCCGGCGCTTTTACTATGTGCACCCCGCCGACTTGCCGCTGAACGATTTGCAGAATGC
>JAQGGY010000052.1 GCA_028289095.1 Candidatus Saccharimonadota bacterium | reverse complement strand
TGAGGTATGCATTTCCATAACTACGATTGTCCACCACAACAACTCCTGTTTTGGTCGGTACCTCACCTCTACCTGGATGTGATAATACCATAATACCGCCGGGCTTTAAAAGGTCGAAAACTTTATCAACTGTGGAAAACTGCACATCAAAGTACGGCGGATCTGCAAAAATAATGTCAAATAACTGGGGTTCTTTGGTCCCAAGCCAACTAGAAACGGTTGTGCGAATAATCTTTGTTTTGTCTTCCACGCCAATCCTTGCAACGTTGCGCGTCAGATAGCGCTGAGCAGTTCGATCGCGTTCAACGAACGTGACTGATTTTGCTCCACGACTTAGCGCTTCCAACCCTACGGCGCCTGTGCCAGCGAACACATCTAGTACTTCCGCATCAGCCATTTCACCAGACAGACTGTTAAATAACGCATTGCGAATACGCTCGCTCATTGGGTGTGTCCGACGGTTTTTAGGCGCCTCGATTTGCTGGCCACCATAATAGCCGCCAATGATGCGAATATTCATCTATTTTTTCTCCGCCATGATAATTGCTTGATACCAAGCTAGTGTGACGGCTTTGATAATATCAGGAACAAGCGCCTTTTTGGTCTGCGTTGCTAAATGGCGTGTCCAGCCCAGCTTGCTAAACTCGTCGTACATATTCATACCGTCCACCTTTGCGAGGATATCTTTAAATACCGCCTCGTATCCTTGGTCACGCACGGCTTTGTAATCTTTTTCACGCGGGTCAGTGCCGTCCATTTTCAGTCCCGCAATCGTGGTTGCAACGCCCAATTCAAACCCAAGGTGCGTCGTCATCACGCCTTTAACGCCCCAGTACTCCCAGTTATTCTTGATTTGGTGGCGACGTGTCTTGCCAGGCAATAACAGCTTGTCTTTTGTAGTAATGCGCGTTTCAATACCTTGCCCGCCGCGAAGCTCTTCTAACTTTGCTTCAAGCGGATAATGATGGGCTGGCGTTAATCCGTCAGTAATTGCATGCGCCATCCACGCAGCTTCAAATGCCGCGCGCTCATTATTCCCCACCTTTAACGCCTCGGCCATATTATAGATATGATCATTAATCATGGTAATAAGCGCCTGATCTTCGGGGTTTTTCGGGTCAATATAGTGCCAAGGCTCGTCTTTGGCGGGACTTTTACGCTTAATACCGTCTGGTCCATTCAGTCCTTCAAAGTGCAAGACTTCCTGAGTTGTTGGAAAATGAAGTGTTTTCGGGACATGGTGTTTAATATGACGGTGCGCGACACGGTCAATTTTTTGATGGACACCCATCACGAGGCCAGATTTAGTGCGAAAAGTTGTTCCAGAATACATATATGCGCTCCGATAATAAGACAAAACTACGTTTTTTCTCATCACGCGGTGTCGCGGAATAAATCCGCCGACTCTTTTTCCTTAAGTTTCTAATTTAACGTCGTCAACCGCTGATAATGTTGTACTTGTGCGGCTAATTCCTTATATTGTAACAGACTCGCCCCCGAGGCCGCGAATGACTTGGCTTGTTTTTGAGCGCGTGCGATCAATTTCGTATCTGATAACGTCGCAATCTGCAGATTAAGCGCACCGTGCTGCGACCGACCATAAATCTCGCCTGGCCCACGAAGTTTTAGGTCGACTTCCGCTAAATAAAAGCCATCGTTTGATTTTTCGATTTCCTTTAGCCGCTGAGTTGGTTTGCTACTATCACTCATCACCAGATAGCAGTAACTTTGATGCGATGAACGACCGACGCGCCCACGCAACTGGTGTAGCTGGCTCAGCCCGAAGCGGTCAGCATTTTCGATAATCATAACTGTCGCATTCGGAACATCGACACCTACCTCTACCACCGTCGTGCTAACCAGGATGTCGACGTCACCCCTTGAAAAACGTGACATTACTTCGTCCTTTTCGTCCGACTTCATTTTACCGTGTAATAACCCAATCCTTCTATGTTTAAAAATGGAGTTTTGCAATTTTACAAACTCCGCTTGGACGCTTTTTATTTCGTTATCCGGATTATCATCAATCAAGCTACAAATGACATAACCCTGTCGTCCAGCAGCGATTTCTGCATCAACCTTGGCATACAATTGCGCCTGACTATTTGGCGACCAAAGCTTTGTTTCGATCGGCTTACGCCCTTTAGGTAATTCATTCAATATACTTACGTCCAGTTCGCCATATACAGTCAGCGCTAAACTGCGTGGAATCGGTGTAGCAGTCATTGCTAGCAGGTGTGGCATATGCTCGGACTTGGTTAGCAGTTCCTGACGCTGTTTCACGCCGAACCTATGCTGTTCGTCAATCACGACAAAGCCCAGTTTATGAAAATGAACCGTTTCCTGAATAAGTGCGTGCGTACCGACGACGACATCGACGCTTCCGTTTTTTATTTGCTCGTATAGTGTTTTTCGCGCCGCGCCTTTGACGCTGCCTGTCAGCAGGCCAACGTTCACGCCGAATGGCTGTAATAGCCGGCTGAGGGTTTCTGCATGCTGAGAGGACAGAATCTCTGTTGGGGCCATCAAAGCCGTCTGAAAGCCTGACGCAGCCGCCTGTCGAGCAGCCAGGCCTGCAACAACCGTCTTTCCCGACCCTACGTCGCCTTGTAACAACCGATTCATTGGCGTCATCTTTTCAAAATCCTGAATAACTTCCCATGCAGCACGGCGCTGCGCACCAGTCAGTTCAAATGGCAATTGTTTAACAAAATCCGCGACAATCTTTTGATCGAAGGGGATGTGCCAGCCTTCGAGTTTGGCATTATCAAGTTTATTCAATTGGCTGGCGAGCAATAACTGGAACAGCTCCTCGAACGCCAGCCGCTCGCGTGCCTGCAAAACATCTTCGGGCTTTTTAGGAAAATGCATCCCTAGCACTGCTTCGGATCGTGATATAAATTTTTCACTTTTGATGACATCTTGCGGCAATGTTTCAGGTAGCATTGTCATCAGTGGGCGTATTTCAGTTAAAATCTTTCGGACCAACTGACTTTTTAGCCCTTTTATAGATCGATAAACCGGTAGCAGTCGGTCAGTATTAACAGGCATGTCCGTCACCTTTTCAGCACTAGGATTGGATAGTTGATATTTATTATAATTAAACTCAAACTCACCCGAAAAAAAGAATTCATCGTCACCTTTCGCCAACTGCGTCGTCCGATATGGCTGATTAAACCAGACCGCTTGCAGTTTACCACTGTCATCAACTAACGTAGCGGTCGTAATACGCAGACCCCGTCGCACGGGCCGCGTTTCAATTTTTTCACAACGAGCCTTGATCGTCATTTTGCCCGGGTGTATATCCGATATCTTAACGACTTCTGAAAAATCCTCGTGTTTACGTGGTAAAAAATCAATCAAATCACCGACGGTATGCAAACCAGCCGAAGCAAACTGCTCGACAGTTTTAGGCCCAACCCCTTTTACTTTTTGCAATGAGGTCGTAAGTAACATATCTTTATTTTAACAGTTTTTACGAGCTAGCGATGCCTACAAACATGCAGGCTGGATATTGCGGATAATTGTGTGTTTCGTCATCGTCTGACCGGTTGTAAATGGACGCGCATAAACACCGATAGCATCATCACCGCAAGCATTTGGAGGATCAGCACCTTCGCCCTCATTTTCATCCATGTAATACGGACGCCCCCATGGATCAACAAGATTTCGAACATTCATACCGCTTGCTGTACTAATCCGATCAAGTGCGGCTGCATAGTTCGTCCAGCATCCATCGGTAGCTTTCGGCAACGTCGCAAGGTCGGTATCCGTCGCCTTGCCCCAACATCCCGATCCTGTTGCCGCACTTAACGTTACGTAACGAAGCGCGACACCATCCTGGTTGCGCGCAACTTCTATCGCTTGCTTAAGGTTACGCATATCTGCATCGATCTTGCTTTGGTTACTGCGAGCCTGTACGTTGTTATACGCCACGATAGTGATCGCAGCCAATATGCCGATTACTACAATGACGATCAGTAATTCGACGATTGTAAAGCCTTTTTGTTTTTGCGCCCACGCTTTTTTCATTACTACTATCATACACGAGCGTTATGACACTTCGCAACATTTGAATTGACTCTTACAGCCGCACTACCAGTCAATCGAATACTCTGCGTATGCAAACGAACCTTTATTCGCTTCGATTAATTCGTATATTTCTTGTACGCCCGGCGCCAACTGCAGATCGGCCCAATCATGTTTTGTCGTCCATTTGATATCTTGACGCTCAATATCCGAGCGAGTCACTCGCATCGTAAAGACGTGTGCCAGAATTGACGAAACTAATTGACCATTAATCGAAGCATGGATATATACGTCGGCGGCATGCCTTAAAGTATCATTTTCACTAATAGCAACGCGCTCATTAATTTCCCTAACCATCGCACTACGTGCGCTACCATCCTCGATATGCATTTTGCCATGTGGGAATACCCAGGCACTAATAAATGGCTGCTTACTTTTTGCAAGCAATGCCACATTGTCCTGCTCGTCATATAGCAAGCACATAGAAATAATTTTAGGTTGTATGCGCACATGTAGCTCGCTCGAACTCATGCGATCAACGTGTGCTAGACCTTTCGGACTCAGACGGTAACCTTTTTCGACGTGCTTTTCGACCAGTTGTTGCTTCTGTAGTAATGTCAAATGATAACTATAGGCGTTGCTGTCAACTTTTGGCGGACGCATTTCGCTAAAACGCGCCCATTTTGTCGTTGATAATTTTATCAGTATGTAGTGTTGGATATGATGCATGTCAATAATATTTGAGTCAAATTATACTTGCTATTCACGACTATCATAGCACGTTACAGTCATACATGTCCCTGTGAATAACCATGAAAGGATACAGACATGACAACTGAAAGATATGCACCGTTTGTAAAATTTGAGCGACATAATGCACAAAAAATACATGAACTATCGATAGAACGTATGGGCACTATCAGCCTTTCATTAGCCGAACTATGTATTCGATATGCTGGCGTAGAACGAGTACCTAGATACCACGAACAACACCGCGAAAATGATGCAGAGCATAGCCTGATGGTAGGCGTCCTTGCGATTGAACTTGCAAACGAGCTACGGCCAGAATTAGACAAAGGACTGATATCGCAGTACGCAAGTATCCACGATTTCATCGAAATCCGCGTCGGCGACACGCCAACATATAGCCTATCCGAGCAAGAATTATTAGATAAACATGCACTAGAGCAAAACGCACTACAAGAGCTTGTAGATATATTACCCCCGTACATTGGCGGCTTGCTAGTGGAATACGAGGAACAACTGACACCTGAATCCAGATTCACACGTGCCGTCGACAAACTAACTCCGTTATTAGTCGACATCCTAGGGCCAGGAAAAATGGTGATGCGTGAGGATTACGGTATTACCAACGTTGCTCAGCTAATAACTAATAAGCAGCGGCTAGATGACAGCATGGTACGACGTTTTGGTGAAGACACCCCGGAAATTGTCGAACTTTACCAGTACCTAGGTGACGTCTTCACGAAAGAATATATAAATTCCCAAAGCTGAGTAAAACCATCGCAATACCCCATTCGTGAAATTCTTTAATGCTACATAAAAAGGAGCAATAGCGCGCTTAAACCCACCACTACGGCCATCGCATATGTTACGAACGTATCGCCGCGTTTAATGGCGATCTTTGAACCTAGATGCGTCCCCATGAAGCTTCCTGTAATAGCAGAGGCACCGTATACGATATGTACGAAACCGGCCAGTAATAACCCAATGAAAGTCAACGGAGTAAGAATAGCAGTGATCGCGCGCTTCGTTGCATTCGCTTCGATTTTAGATGTACCCAACAGTAATGTTTGCACGAACAAAGAAAGCGAGCCGACACCAGATCCAAATAATGATTGTAGAGTCAAAATGAGGCCGTATAGCACGTAGCCTAATCCTTTTCTTCTAATTCCATGAGTAGCTGATGTCTTCTTGCGGATAAATAATGTCGGGATCATGAGCAATAAAATCACACCAATGATTTTCTGCATAATTTCACCATCCAGCTTGATGAATATAAATGGAGTCAATAATCCGATAACTATAGCTATCGGCAGCATAACCTTCACGATATCTTTGCGAATATGCCCTGATTTTCTAAATGCCGACAATCCACCAAATGCAGATCCGAGGGCGCTCATTTTTCCTGTAGCAACCGCCTGTTGCGGTGACAGACCGACAGCAATCATCAACGGTATCATCAGCATACCAGCACCACCACCGCTAATGCCCGACAGGACGCCGGTGATAAGTCCACCGAAAAATAGCAAAATGATTGGCAGGAGATCCATTACATTAACGGACTAAGATGAAGTTATTTTTGCCTTTTTTAATCAATGCTGTCGCTTCCAGTTGAAGGTCGTCGGTAATCTTGTCTCCATTTACAGAAATAGCTCCGCTAGCAATGAGACGACGAGCCTCACCGTTACTTGAAGCGACGCCTGATTCAACTAAGCATTCCACGACTGTCTTACCTGCAATAACTCTTGGAATCTCTTCTGCGAGAACTTTAAGATCTCCATCGTCCAAATCCGTGAATAGTCTTGCGCCAAATAATACCTCGGTGACGCGTTCGACACTTTCTAGGCGCTCTTTGCCATGAACGAGCGCTGTTACTTCGCGGGCAAGCGCACGTTGTGCAGGGCGGGCACCAGGATTTTGCTTTTGCTGCTCGGAAAGTACTTCTAATTCTTCTTTAGATAGTAGAGTGTAAATTTTTGCATAATCAATCACACCTTCGTCATCGACATTTAACCAGAACTGATAAAATTTATAAACGCTCGTTTTATTGGCGTCTAACCAGACAGCGCCACCTTCGGATTTACCGAACTTAATCCCCGTCGCTTTATTAATAACCAGCGGCGTTGAATACACATGCGCTTCGCCACCTTCCATGCGACGGATCAGATCGATGCCAGCGATCGAGTTCCCCCATTGGTCGGCGCCACACACTTGTAATGTCACTCCGTGATTTTTATATAAATGTACGAAGTCGTAACCCTGAATAAGCGAATAGCTAAACTCAGCATAGCTAATGCCAGAACCATCTTCACCTAAACGAGATTGTACAAAGTCGCGACCGAGCATCATGCTCATTGGGACATGCTTGCCGACATTACGCAGAAAATCCAAATAACTAATGTCCTTAAACCAGTCATAGTTATCGACCAATTCAAATTTCTTGCCAGCAAACACTTGTTTGTACTGCGTTGCAATTCCAGCTTTGTTTTTTGCGATTTCATCAAGCGTTTTTAAATTGCGCTCATCAGCTTTACCGTCAGGATCACCGATCATACCAGTAGCGCCACCAACAAGCAGGAAAGCGTTATGTCCATGATTAATAAAGTGACGGACCATCATTGCTGCAGCTAGGTTGCCAATTTGCATACTGTCCGCACTAGGGTCAACGCCAAAATAGAAAGAAATAGGAGCACCATCAAGTGCCGAAAGATCACTAAAGGTTGTCTGATTTACAAAGCCACGCCATTGTAGCTCTTCGGAAAGTTTCATTCTTACTCCTATCTGTTATTTCTGTTGCCAGTATACCAGAAAATAACGCTGGACTGGATGAAATTAATGCTATAATGATTACAATACTGCTTATGGGAATTATACGACGTGGCTAAACGAACAAACAAATCACGCAATATGAGCGTGTACTCTAATCTGACTCGCAATCGGCGTACTCGTAAGGATATGGAATTGCGCAAAAAAGCTGAATACCTTGCCAGCTTGCCTAAACAGCCCCTGATGCGCCTAGCGTACCGTATGCACCCAAAGCGACTCTTTGGCTATTGGTTTAGTAAAAAGGGTGGCATTATGGCGCTCAAAATTGTTGGTATTGGCTTATTACTAATGGTGCTGACCGTCGGTGCGTTATTTGCCTACTACCGCAAAGACTTAGACTCTATTCGACCTGGCGAAATTAGCAAACGTGTCCAGACGACTGTGACAAGATATATTGATCGTAACGGCGCACTACTATGGGAAGATAAAGGCGACGGTAATTACAAGTTAGTCGTTGACGGTAAAGACATCAACCCCTACATGAAGCAAGCGACAATTGCTATCGAAGACCAAGATTTCTATAAACATGGCGGTATTAGCATCAGTGGTATTTCACGCTCGTTGATCAACAATGCCAACGGTGGCAGCGTTCAGGGTGGATCCACACTTACACAGCAATTAGTAAAGCAGGTGTTTTTTGCTGATCAAGCAGCAGACCGTGGCCTAGGCGGTGTTCCTCGTAAAATCAAAGAGATGATCCTATCTGTCGAAGTTGAACGTATGTACGACAAAGATAGTATCCTTGACTTGTACTTGAACGAGTCGCCATACGGTGGACGTCGTAACGGCGTACAATCAGGTGCGCAAACCTATTTCGGCGTCAACGCAAAGGACCTGACATTAGCACAAGCAGCCCTACTTGCAGCCATCCCTAACCAGCCTGGTTTATATGACCCCTACAACCTTGCAGGCCATGAACCATTGATTGCCCGACAACACAAAGTGCTCGATAGCATGGTTGATCAAAAATACATTACAAAGACCCAAGCGGATGACGCAAAGAAATACCCGATTCTTGATAATATCCTCCCTGCATCCGACCCCTATAAGGACATCAAAGCCCCTCACTTCGTACAGATGGTACGCGCACAACTAGAACGTGAATTAGGCAAAACAACTGTTGGACGCGGTGGATTAACTGTCAAAACCACACTAGACGCCCGGATCCAAAATAAACTAGAAGAATCAATGACGGCAATGTTCAACTCTTCAACACCTAACTTTGCAGGATTTACGAACGGCGCTGCGACCGTCGAAGACACGCAGACCGGGCAGATTGTTGCTATGATGGGCAGCCGCGACTTTAATTATCCTGGCTTTGGTCAAGACAATGCGGCAACGGCATACATTCAGCCAGGATCAACCATCAAGCCTCTTGTCTATGCGCAACTGTTCTCTAACCAAGGCGAAGGGAAAGTAAATTACGGCAGTGGATCAGTACTTGCCGACGACAATTCGATGACGAGTATTTACGGCGCGCAGCTAAAAAACGCTGACGGTAAATATCTTGGCGGTATTAATATCCGTCGCTCACTTGCCCTGTCTCGTAACGTTCCTGCTGTTAAAGCTATGCACGTCGCAGGCATAGAGCCAACGCTTGAAAAAATTCGTGCGCTTGGTGATACCAACTACTGTACACAAGGCGCCGATGCACAGGCCGGGCTTTCATCATCGATTGGTGGATGTGGCACCAGACAAATCGATCACGTCAACGCCTTTGCATCATTAGCAAGGATGGGCGTCTATAAACCGTATAGTACTGTTTTAGA
>JAQGGY010000050.1 GCA_028289095.1 Candidatus Saccharimonadota bacterium | reverse complement strand
CGTATGTGAAGTACGGACATATATATTGGAATAAAAAAATGCTCGTACCTGCTGCAGATTTTAATCAATTCAAATTAGCGGCATCTGTCATTGATGAATTGAAGGGGGAGATTCAATCGAATAGTTCCTTTGCAAATGAATCGCTTCAAAGCTTAGTTTCGCTAGAAGAAGGCAAAATGCTCTCGGGCCTAAATGAAGTGCTGGTCGGGGCGTATTACAAATATTTGGGCATCACGGTAACGCTACAATCGTCTAAAGATTCTGGAAAAGCTGATATCGATATGATAAACCTTCCGTTTGCCACAGACACGAAGCTGTATCCTGATGCCAAGCTGCAATTAGAGGCTGCCGCGAATGATGCTAGGGATGAAATACTTAAGGCGGTTGCAAAAGTCGCAAACCAAGGGTTGCGAATCCATGTATTAGTGCCGGATAGAAAAAGGATTAAAGCGTCGTTAAAGTTACTTGCTGAAACTTTTGAAGACCAAGACGTAGGACATTATCAAGACAGCACGATCATCGCCGATATTGGAGATAATAATTATGAAGGAAGTGACTTCTATTTTACAGTAACGCCTCAAAACGTGAATGTTTACTTTCAGGCAAATTGGGATATGGCTCCCTCTGTAGAAATGTATAAGGAAAAAATACAAAAAGCGATTAAGCAAGTACATGCTCTTGGCAAAAAAGAAGCGATACCATTTACTATGATTCCGCGTGATGCTAAAAAATATGCTGGGACAATGAATGTACTGCGTTTTTTCGCGCATATGCACTTATATGTTCAGGACGATCCAAACATTTTCATTTTGCCATTATATTCTATCGACTTCGAAGGAGTTAACTATACAATTTATTTTGATACTTTTGAAACTGGTTCAAATACATTAAAAATCAATCATGAGACATTCTCAGCGTTCGTTACTAAGATGCTTAGTCGTAAAGAGATTTTTGGGTAGCTATACATGGGCGACGATGAAAATGTGTTCGCCAAAAGAAGAGGGCATGCTCTACTACCTCTTCTTGCCGTAGAGATGCTCTTCAAAAGGCTATCATTGTAATCTTTACGGCGGCCTGACATGTGGTTTTATAGTATAATTAGTACGAGTAAAACACATTATTTTTGGAGAGACGCTATGACAGATATCACTGATCGTCCAGCGCCTCATACAAAGGTGGCGTTGCAGACGGAACATAAAAGGACCCTCACAGAACTTGAGCGATACAAGATTCTTGTTGAGAATGTCCAAGATTATGCTATCTTTTTTATGGATCCCGAGGGCTATATCCAGACCTGGAATAAAGGAGCTGAAAAGAATAAAGGCTATACGCACAAAGAAATTATCGGCAAACACTTTTCCATATTTTATTCTGACCAAGATAACGCAGATAAAAAGCCCGAACGCGAGTTAGAGATCGCCAAGAAAGTCGGACGCGTCGAAGACGAAGACTGGCGCTACAGAAAAGACGGCAGCAAATTTTGGGCTAACGTGGTTATCACCGCGTTATATGACGAAGATCAGAACCTGCAGGGCTTTGCGAAAGTAACCCGCAACCTGACCGAACGCAAAGTAAACGAAGACAGTTTGCGGTCAGCCAATTCGCTACTACAAGAGCAGCAAAAAGAACTGCAGCGGTTGAACGAGTCAAAGGATGAGTTCATCTCGTTGGCATCCCATCAGCTGCGCACGCCAGCGACAGCTATCAAGCAGTTATTAGGCTTGATATTAGAAGGTTTTGAAGGCGACGTGCCACAAAACATTCGCCGTTTATTAGAAAAAACATACGAAAGTAATGAACGGCAAATAGGCATCGTTAACGGGCTGTTAAAAGTCGCCCAAATTGATTCTGGAAAAGTTATTTTACGCAAACGTTCCTATGACGTGAACGATGTCGTTCATAGCCTGGTGAAACAATATAGCGGAATTATCGAAGAAAAAAGCCAAACGATTTCAGTCGAAATACATGACGAGCCATTATTTGGATATATTGACGAACAGTACTATCGTATGGCGTTGGAAAACCTGTTAGATAACGCATCAAAATACACCGAAAACGGTGGCACGATTACGATTACGTCAAAGGCCGTGGACGATACGGTTGTGGTTGGCATTACAGATACTGGCGTCGGTATCAGCCCCGAAAATATTCACTCCCTATTTATGAAATTCAACCGTATTCCTAATGATTTGTCGCATAAGGTTGCTGGTAGCGGTCTGGGACTATACTGGGTTGATAAAGTAATTGATCTGCACCAAGGTAAAATTACTGTCGATTCAAAGCTACACGAAGGGACGACATTTTCAGTCTGCGTCCCAAAGGGAATGTAATATGCGCAAGATTCTTTTAGTTGAAGACGAGCCAATACTGCGGGAAACGTATGGAATTATACTTTCGACGCAGCCGTATGAAACTGACTATGCAGAAAATGGAAAAGACGCACTAGAACTGTGTAAAAACAAGCAGTATGACCTGATACTGTTGGACGTCATGATGCCTGTCATGGGTGGGGTCGAGTTTATTAAAAGCCTGGATAACCTGGACGAGATGAAATCTAAAATTATCGTAATGAGCAATTTGTCGTCAGGAAAAGAAGTTGAAGAAGCCGCCCAGTTGGGTATCCAAAAACACCTACTAAAGTCTGATATTTCACCGTCGCAGCTGATATCGGAAATCCGATACTACCTAGAAGCATAGTTGACGCTGTAAGTGTCATATCGTATAGTTACGCTAATTAATGACATAGGAGTAGGTAAGCATGGGATCATCAGAGCGAAATCAGTTGCCGCTTTTTATAGGTCAAGAAGTTTTTGATACATGGGTGATAGGCGACCTACCTACCAAAGATCCATTAGATGTAGATCTAGGTGATGGGCGAGGAAATCGAAGGAAAGCCGCAGATAATCGTGACTTTCCAGCGATAGCGCGACAAATGCACGAAATCGAGCAACAGCGCCGAAAAGAAGCGTCGTCCATTTTGTTTAGAATGCGTCAGATGGGTGATGCAGGCCTTCGTGCGGCAATGAAACATTTAAAAGATGAAAAACTAGCGGACTAATTTACCAGCAGCGACGCGGACTGCTTCGCTCCAGCTGAGGAAGGCGTGTGGGGTGCTGGCGACTTCGCTAGCAGTCAGACCGAATTTGACGGCCAATGCCAGTTCGTGAATGATTTCGCTGGCATGTGGTGCCACGATGGTCGCTCCAAGGATAACGCCGTGTTTATCGGTGATAATTTTTGCGAATCCATCTCGGAAATCTGAGGTGTTACTACGGGCAATGATATTTAATGGTGCGACGGCTTTATTGATAGGCAAGTCGCGTTTGATACAATCATCTTCGGATAATCCGACAGATGCGATACCGGGGTGGGTAAAGGTTAGACGAGGGGAAGCGGTGTAATCGGGCGACAATTTTGATTTAGGGTGGATGAAATTATGCGCTGCAATCTGGCTTTCTAGTAGTGCGGTGTGTGTATGGCTATTGTGGCCCAAAACGTCGCCAGCGGCAAAGATATGACGTGCAGAGGTCTGCAGATGGGTATCAACGGTAATGCCTTTTGGTGAATATTTAACAACCGCATTTTCCAGGCCTAAATCAACCGAAGGCATGCGGCCGGTCGCAATCAAAATTTCATCGACTTTAACGGATTTTTCAACGCCGCCACGGGTGTATGTGACGCGTTTACCCATGCCGTCTTTGACGACCGAAAGGGTACGGGCTTGAGTCAAGCTGGTGACGCCTTTTTGTTCGCGTAATACACGTTCCATTAACAGACCGACTTCTTCATCTTCGCTTGGCAAAAGCCGGCTGGCAACTTCAGCTAGATAGACTTTCGTGCCAAAAATAGCCATCAACTGGGCTATTTCGACGCCAATGGTGCCAGCGCCAATGATGTACAAGCTTTTTGGTGGACGCATGGCTTCTAGGATGGTGCGCGGGGTCAGGTAGGGGATGTCTTTTAATCCTTGGATATTCGGCGCAACCCAATGCGATCCGGTCGCAATCAAAAAATGGCTGGCAGACAAATGACGGCGGTTGACGCTGATTTCATTTGGGGTGAGGAAGTGGGCGAGGCCATGAAATGTAGCAATCCCCTCTTTTTCGTAATAATTTCGGTTCCCCCCTGCCCCAGTTCGTTTGACGGCAAGTTCTTTCCAGGTGCGTAGTGACGGATAATTATAGCCAAGAGTCGATGAACGCAGGCCAAAACGGGCGCCGTGCCGAGCTTCGTCGTACAATTGCGCGGCGTGTAGTAATGCCTTTGTTGGGACGTCGCTCCAGTTAGGTGAGTCGCCGCCAAAGGTATCGGCTTCGATGATTGCTACTTTTTTACCTGCGCGTGCCGCAAGTGTGGCCGCAGCGCTACCACCCGCACCGCTACCGATGACGATCAGATCATAATCAAATGTTACTTTTTTTGCCATAATGTGTGTCTCCTTAGATAACCAATCGATGATGTTTATATAGATATGCGGCTTCGGGGTGGAATGATTCGAGGGTTTCGGTCGCTTTTCTGCGCAGATCGGCACTAGTTACTTCTGGTTTTGTTTCCAGCCACATGATCACGGCGTCGCAGACTTTATTGGCGGTGGATTCCGCTAGGCCGTCTGGGCTGCGAACACTCAGGCAGGCTGCACGGACGCTGGCGTGTAGTTTTTGTCGTTGAAACGGTTCGCTGGCTCGCCTACCGCCACGCTTGATAATATTGATGGCTTTGTCGGCCACAGTTATAGCACTCCGCCAGACAATGCCGACGCGGCAACGACTTTATCGACGTACAAATAAAAGCCAAGTATCAGCAGTCCGCTACCAGCGGCAAATTGCAAAAAGCGTTTGTTGTTTTCGCGCCATTTTTGAATATGACTGAGTTTGTGACCACTGCCGATTAGCGCGTTAACGATCAAAAGTGACAATAGCGAAATGAACGTATACAGTGCGATACCGACAATCTGCATGCCTGGGTCAAGCTGTAATAGTGCTAGCGCGCTGACGGCCATTGGTGCAAAAATAAAGATAAGTTCACCAACGACGCTGCTCATACCTAATCCGAATGCTTCGGCGCTTTGTTTGGTGTGTTTTGTGCGATCACTTAGGTACCGGGCCATGCCACGTGGAATCCAAAGTGTGGTCCCAGAATCACGGCGGTAATAAAAGACCCAGACGGCAACGCCAAGACCGATCAGCAGGCCACATGCCGACGCCCAGGCAACGGCAGGAACGCCGCCGCTGAAATATTGTTGCAAGGTGAATGCGATAAATGATAGCGATAACAACGTCATGATAGCTACACCAAGACTGAAAGCATTTGTCAAACGTAGTAATTTAGCATGTGAAGATTTGCTGCCAATCGCGTGGCCGCTCATCAGTGTCAGCATACTCACGCTTAGTTGAAAACTAGCGTGGATAAGGGCTGCGAAGGCAATAATTGCGAATGAGTTAATCATGTTTTTTTTGTTTTTAGCCTACCTTTGTCTTAGTTATAGCATAAGCAGCGTATATTCGTCAAAATTAATGCATATTGCTATTGCTTTTTTATAGCTTTTATGCTTAAATAGATACATAAGGCAATAAAAACAAAAAGGACGCAAAAACAATGGAAACAACATCAGCAAATATTGAATCGGTCACCATCAGCGACATCTTGGATATTGCTAGCTGGAACCGTCCCCGCAGTACCGAAGAATTACAAAATTTCATCCGTACGCACCACAATAGTTTACCTGACGACACAGAAATAGAGTAAGGTAGTTTACAGCTCGTTAGCTCCGCTTATGGTATGATATGCATACAACTAAAGGAGTTTACCTATATGAATACCGGACAAGAAGAGAAAGTCACCGAAGT
The DNA here is from genome assembly GCA_028289095.1 of Candidatus Saccharimonadota bacterium. GTDB lineage: Bacteria > Patescibacteriota > Saccharimonadia > Saccharimonadales > Saccharimonadaceae > UBA6022. Next base: position 10,438 of record JAQGGY010000050.1, on the reverse strand, counting down.
ACGCGAATCGAACACTGTACAAGACGGTGCTAACGTACGACGCCAATCTATAGCAACTTCACAAAGTGTAGATAACGGTGTTATCGCACGACGAATCATTTATTACATCGCAGGGTTTATTATTGCCCTACTAGCACTACGCCTCGTATTGCTACTCCTTGCAGCCAACCAAGGCGCACCATTTGTTGACTTTGTTTATGCACTAAGCGGTATGTTTGCTTGGCCATTCTATGGCATCTTTAGCTACCAACCTAGCTATGGTCAATCAACCTTTGAAATCAGCACCGTTGTCGCCATCATCGTTTACGCGTTGGTCGCAATGGGTCTTGCTAAATTGCTGACACTTACCAGCAACCGTACAGACGTTTAATTAACCCTGTAAAAAATCTAAAGTCCGTTAGTTAAAAAAGCTGGCGGCTTTTTGTTTGGCATGAATGTGTAAATATGTAACTTTTTTTACATTATTATCCGCACATGGGCGGTACTATAAACATGCGTCAGTGGTAAGTAGAAAAGGAGAATAATTATGTTACGCGACACACTCAACAAAACAATAAGTATCCCTGATCTACCGCGAAACCCGCATGTGTGGGGTACGCCAGATGCTAATACGATATACAATGACCATCTTGTCGATCCATTCACCGAAACGGTGCGCGAAGAATGGTTAACTGATGAAACTAATTCCAACCCATTAGTGTCTGCCGAAATAGATACAAAGGAATCACGGTATGAATCAGAGCTAGGTAGCTTGGCGGTGCATACGAAAAATCATGAACCTAGTTTGATGGATGAGGATGAAGATCCGGAGCAGGATGAGCCGGATGATGATGAAGCAAACGTCGACGGGTATTACGCTAGTTAACCAATCTTTTAAAGCAATAAAATAAATGCGGTAAGGAAGGAGCAGCTATGCGACGACGGTATATCTGGTCATTCATCGGGGCGATATTATTTGCCGGTGTAGCAGCTGGTCCTATGGTATTTGCCAGCGCAGAGGTAACGGGGGGAGTATTACAATCGGCAACGGGCACTACGACGGCAGTTCGTACTAATACTGCCCAGCCCGCAGCGGTAACGACTGTTCGAAGTGCGCCACCGAGACAAGTTCAAGCAGGCGCAACCTATGTTGCCATGGGTGATTCCGTTGCTGCTGGTGCGGGACTGCCATTACTAGGCAATGCGACTGCGATGGACAAACAGTGCGACCGTTCAGGTCAGGCATATCCGTATCAGGTCGCACAAGCATTGCAGACAACAGTTGTTCAGCTGGCATGTAGTGGCGCAAAGGTAGATGAGGGAATATATGGAACACAAGTACGAAACGGTGTCCGTATTCCGGCGCAGCTGCCAATCGCTTTTTCGAACGGGACGCCTGATTTAATAACGGTTACAATTGGCGCCAATGACATGCGATGGACGCAGTTAATTCGTCAATGCTATGCAGTCAGATGTGGATATGCGGCTGACAGTGTGCGTACAAAAATATATCGCGCAGATTTACGTATCGAATTAACGCGCATGTTAAACCAAATCAATACACGCAGCGCGGGTAATCCGCCAAGGGTTTTGGTAGGGGGGTATTATTCCGTTCTAGACAGCACAGAATGTTTGACGGCAAATCGTATTACTGCTGCCGAGTTAGCATGGTTGAATGAACAAACTGCCAGCCTGAACCAGGCAATTCGTAGTGTGGTTCCCCTATTCAATTTTGCCACATATGTTCCCGTTAATTTCCAGGGGCATGGCATATGTTCGGCTGAGCCATGGGTGCAGGGTCTAGAAGCCGCAGCGCCAGCTCATCCAACAAGCGAAGGACAGGCGGTAATTGCGCAGTCATTCCTAACAGCACTTGGGCGGTAAGTACCGAAGCCTCGAAGCTATTCCCGGGCGGGTCCTGTCGTTCAATCCGCCCCATTGAACAGGCTACCCGCAGCCAATGGCAGGCAAGATGGCCGTCATTTTTTATGTCCCCTGCCCGCTTGGTTTAACAAATGCGGTAATTGCTCGTCGCCATGATAGAATAGCAAGTATTACGTAACGAAATAAATAGGGAAATTGATGCCAAAAAAAGATTACGTCATTCAGGTAAAGAACCTGACCAAATCGTACGGTGAAAACAATGTTTTAAAAGGCATAGATTTGAATGTTGAACGCGGAACGATGCTGGCGTTACTTGGGCCAAATGGCGCAGGTAAAACGACGACGGTGCGCATACTCAGTACGCTACTAAAATTTGATGGCGGGTCGGTCATGGTCGAGGGGTATGACGTGGCAAAAGATGCCGACAAAGTCCGCAGTGTTATTGGGCTGACTGGGCAATCTGCTGCTGTCGATGAACTGCTGACGGGGCGCGAAAACTTGGTAATGATGGGTCGGTTATACCGCCTGACAAAACGCAGTGCGATCGCTCGTGCGAACGAATTATTAGAAGAGTTTGATTTGCTTGACGCAGCTGATCGTCCTGCAAAAACGTATTCAGGTGGCATGCGCCGCCGACTGGATTTGGCCGTTAGTTTAATTGCAACGCCGCCAGTTATTTTCTTGGATGAACCAACGACCGGTTTGGATCCGCGTTCACGTATTGCAATGTGGGACATCATTAAAAAGCTAATGGCGAACGGTACGACCATCTTGTTGACGACTCAATATCTAGAAGAAGCCGATCAACTAGCTGACCAGATCATCGTTATCGATGGCGGCAAAGTGATTGCAGAAGGCACGGCAAAAGAGCTAAAGGGCAAGGTAGGAAAAGATCGTTTAGAGCTGGCATTTGCTAATGAAAAAGCACTAGCTGCCGCTCAAAAAGCACTGGGTGCTGGTGTGGTATCAGTGGATGAAAAAGAACATTCAGTCACGATTGCGATTAATGATACAAACGAAGATGTGAAAAGCGCATTGGATACGTTATCAAAGCAAAAAATAGAATTAATTGCGATGGCCGTTCACAAGCCAACATTGGACGACGTCTTTTTATCGCTGACAGGCAAACAGAAAAAAGGGGATAAATAATATGGCCGTTCAGTTAGAGTTCGTGAAAAAACCAAAGGTCGTACTTGCCTTTATCGATTCGTTGATTATGGTCAAACGCAGTAGCCAACATATAATTCGTAACACTGATCAGCTACTGGGAACATTCTTTCAGCCGATTATGTTTTTGGTATTGTTTGCCGCTGTATTTGGCGGGGCGGTTGCCGCCGCATTACCCCAAGGTGTCAGTTATCTGAACTTTTTGATGGCTGGTATCATTGTTCAAACCGTTTCATTTGGTTCGACGACGACGGCAATCGCCGTATGTAATGACCTGCAGAAAGGGATCGTTGATCGCTTCCGTTCATTACCTATGGCTAACCTAGCGGTATTAAATGGTCACGTTATTTCAGATTTGTTCCGAAATAGTATTTCGACAGTTGTCATGCTGCTTGCTGGATTGGTTATTGGTTTTCGAAGTAACGCAACACTAATGGAATGGCTGGCAATTGCTGGGATTATTCTATTATTTACCCTTGCCTTTTCATGGCTGTCGGCTATAGTTGGCGTCCTTGCAAAAAGTGTCGAGGGCGTACAGTGGTTAACGTTTATTATTATTTTTCCGTTAACGTTTGCCAGTAGCGCATTTGTTCCGACGGCAAGTATGACGCCAGTTTTGAAAGCCTTTGCCGAAAATCAGCCGATTACACATGTAGTCGAGGCAGTTCGTTCGTTAATGCTGGGTACGCCATCAGGCGGTCATATTACGATGTCAATTATCTGGTGCGTCGCGATTCTGATTGTGGCTGTTCCTGTCGCTTCATGGCTATTCCGTCGCAAAACTTCACATTGATCGCGGGACATGCGCATTAGTATCGACACGTTTAGGGCAAAAAAGGTTGTCATAATGCGAATATGTGCTATTGTCTAGTCAGAAAAGGATGATCTGACATGTCTGAAATTAACCCGAATTCTTATCCCGAAAAAAAGCCTGACATCGAAAATTTACAGAACAAGGAAGTAACAGACGGAACGTTGAGTACCCTGTTTAGCGCGGTCGCTGAACTGGCACTTGACGGCGTCAGGGAATTTGACGCACAGCAGCCGATTGTATTTCAGAATGCCATGCGGCTAGCTGACGGCCGCATGTTATATATGACACGATATTTTACGGCGAACGCAGGTGAAGTAGCGGTTGGCGATAAAATGAGCGACATTTTGATATGCGACACGCTGCCCGATAAGAAGCCAAACAGCACTAAAGGTGATCAACCTAACAATTATCTTAATTATTACTTTATTAATGAAGGGAATGATGGTCCGGACGCCCAAATGTGTCACATTGAAAAGCATTCATTCAGCTGTATGGATAGTGAGTTATTAGGGCTGATCATGAACAATCATCGTGCGCACGATATGGATTATGAATTTGAACGCCAGCTAGGGTTGCGAACGGTTACCGAGAGTGAGGCGATTGACTTATTAATGACGATCATCCACGTGACGCAGCAAAATAATCATAGTATCTAGTCAGCTATTTTGTTGAAAATATAAATAGTTTGGTATAGTCATCCTATGAAACGGTTTGAAGACGAGCCTATAATTCCTATTTCGCCAGAAATAGTGTCTTTACCCGAGGGTTTGCGAGCCAAAGGGGAAACGTACGAGCTACTGTTTGATACCGCCCGACCCTATGTTCGCATGAGTGACAAAAAGGGAAATCTGTATGCCGAACTGTCATTATTTGGTGGAATCGATGCAGTTGGTGCGCAGGACGAGGCACTTGAATTGCCGACAATGACATACGAGCAAGACACTAATGAAACACGAATCCGACTGTCAAATGCTAGTACGGTGTGGGATAAAAAAGACCAGGTCTGGGTATGCCGGTCAGATAGCGTCGAGGTGTATTACGAAGTTGAGGGCGAGGAAAGAATAATTAATTGTACGTATTTTGCCGGCAATTTTGCTGACGAAACAATGTCGGGCAGGTTCAACAGCCGTTCGTTATTTAAAAGCGTTTTTAATCCCGAACCATCCAGATCCGCACACCGCATTCATTCAGCAGCGCAACCATCAGCAATTAATGTCACAGGTATATCGCGGCCCGGCATGGATGACTGGATTTTCACACCAGCCCCCTACTGCTTCGGGATGAATCTGCAACCGGCACAACAAAAAGGTAAAACTCCCGACGGCCAATGGTTGATGATGGGGATTGCAGCGCCAGTTGATCAGCAGCATTTTACGGGTGTTCATTATGACGGAACAGACCGGTCGTTTTCACTACGTGTTAATTATGAAGGGCAGACAAAAGTTGATGGATCATTCCGTTCGCCGTCAGTTTTATTACATTTCGCCGACGATCCGTATGAGGGGTTAGCTGACTATACTCGTTATGCGACCGAGCAGGGATTATTGACCGTGGTAACAAAACAAAAAGCTAATTTTGACTGGTGGAAAGAGCCATTATTTTGTGGCTGGGGCGCGCAGTGTGAATCCGGCGGCAATGATCGCTCGCGGCCAATAGAGGATTTTGCTACGCAAGCTACATACGACATTTTTATGGGCAAATTAGCTACGCATAATCTGCATCCGGGTACGATAACAATTGATGATAAATGGCAGAAAACGTACGGAGAGAATCTGGCAGATACAGACAAATGGCCTGATCTGGCGGGGTGGATAGATCGCCGTCACAAGGTAGGGCAAAAAGTATTGTTATGGATAAAGTCTTGGGATACCGAGGGGCTACCGGTTGAAGAATGTGTTACCACACGCAGTGGTAAACCAGTAACATGTGATCCGTCAAACCCCCAGTATCTTGAAAGGCTGCGCCAGCAAGTTGACAATATGTTACGTGCCGATGGATATAACGCCGATGGCTTTAAGATTGATTTTACTGCACGGACTCCATCCGGCGAAAGTCTGCAGCGCCACGGAAAAGAATGGGGCACTTCCCTGCTGCACCGTTATCTGCAAACGATTTATGATCAAGCAAAGCAAACCAAGCCCGATTCGCTGATTGTGACACATACGCCTAGTCCGTATTTCGGCGATGTGACTGATATGATTCGGTTGAATGACGTTCATTGTAGTCAGCCAGTGAATGGGCAAATGGAGCATCGGGCAAAAGTGGTACAAGCTGCGTGTCCGGAATTGTTAATAGATACAGATAATTGGCCGATGCCTAATATCGAAACTTGGCGTAAATATCTAAGGCTGCAACCGTCGTTAGGGGTGATGGCTCTGTATTTTACGGATAGTGTAGCGGGCAAACCTATGGAAAAACATGACTACGATACCGTTCGCCGCAAGTGGAAAAAGTGGCGGATGCAGCATGGTTTGACGACATTTTTACGGTAGTGAGTACGCCTATTGTCCGCTAGCTACTTGTGATACAATTTTGTTATGACTAATAAAAAATCACAACCAAAAAACCCCGTTCTTGCCGCAGTATTAAACGTCCTTATTCCTGGTATCGGATATTTGTATGTTGGCGTCCGTACAAAATTTGCAATCATGCTGATCGCTGCGTCCATCGTCGGAATTGCCGCTACTTTTGATCCGCAATCATTTATGTATTTCGGTGGCGAAACTCCGCCAAAAATGTCCCTCATTGATAGCCTGTCATTGCTGATCGTTACCGTCGCCTTTGCGTATGATGCGTACATGGAAGCTAAAGCAACACAAAAATAATCTCGGTTTATGCATAAAAAGCACTCAACAATAGGGTGCTTTTTATTGTGTAGTGATCGAGAGGCGGGCTGTAACCATAACCAGGTTACAGCATAGAAGTGCAACAAAGTAAAATATCTTACAGACTGCTGTGAGGGGTATGAGTATCCTTAGTATATAAGGAGGAAATATTATGCTAACAATTCCACAGACGCTCCCTATTAAGCGAATGACCCTGTATGGATCAACAGCTATGCTGGTTGGGTTTACAAGTACGTTTGCTATGCTGCGTGAGTTTGCGCCAAAAGATTCCCCTAGTGGCGGATCAATTGTTCAGACGATCAATAAAAAGCCGACAAAGACAACCGCGAATGGTGTTGAAGCGAAACAAGGCGACGACAAGTCTGCGCCGTCGGCAGCGGCATTGCCTGATCAGGGTGGACTTGTTGTCCGAAGTGGTAATCCGTCAACACAACAAACCCCACGTGTATCGACGACATCACCGACATACATCGCCCCTATTGCGAGTTCGTCAGCGCCTGTCCAGACGTCTACAACTTCAGCGCCAGCTCCTGTTGTTACTTCCGGTGGTGGCGGTAATACCTCGACATCTCCTACGACCACGACTCAACCAGCACCTACTCAACCATCCAGTCCATTACCGTCAACATCTGGCTTGCAGGATACGGTTAATAGTGTGACGAAATCGACAAATCTGCTACCATAAAGGCGCGACATCTAACAGGTGATGTAAAAAATACCCTTATCGAATGACAAGGGTATTTTAAAATGTACGGTGGACGGAGCAAGGGGGCGCAGAATGTAAATGAAAATATCTGTAGTAATGGTGGTGGGTATATGATACGGTTATGCTAAACAATATCATAAAATTGAAGGCGGATAAAAAAACATGAAATTATTTATAAAAAGTGGAATTACTTCTCTTGTTTTAGCGTCATTAATGATCGCCCCTATGGCATCAGCTGCGACGTCCCCAGGGTTAGGAGCGGCGAATACATTCAATATTCTTTCTGGTAGTTATGTAAATACAACACCCGGCACGACACTTGCTGGCGATTTAGGCTATACGACCGGTCCTGCAGTCGCACCTACTGTAGGCGGTAGTACTCATGTCGCAAACAGCACATACAACCAAGCGGGTATTGATCAGGGTAACGCACTGAGTTTTCTGAATAATCAGCCATGTACATTCAATTTTGCGCCAGGACCAATTGATCTTGCAACTGACACAACTCATGGACCAGTTGCTGTGTATACCCCTGGTGTGTATTGTATTACGGGTGCAGCTAGCGTGACAGTCAGCGCAACAGTGACGCTTAATGGCGCTGGTGTATATATCTTTAGGATGGATGGCGCATTGACAACCGGTGCAAACTCAATCGTATCATTAATCAACGGTGCGTCAGCATGTGATGTATGGTGGACGCCAACACAAGCGACATCGCTTGGTGCTAATTCAACTTTCGCTGGTACAGATATCGACGCAGCGGGCATTACTGTTGGGAATAATGTTACTTGGAACGGTCAAGCATTGGCATTCGGTGGGACAGCAACGACGGACTCTGACACATTCACTTCACCAACCTGTGCTGCTTCACGTAGTGCAACACCTGCCGGCCCTACTACTGCACCAGTATTACCAAACACGGGTAATGGTTCATCATCGACATTTTCAAACCTAGTAATCATTACAGTGTCTGTACTTGCAATGACACTAGCCGGCGCTCTTGCTTATAAAAAGCAACGTTCTCTCTAGTAGGTATGACGTTACAAACGCGTAAAAAAAGCCATCGGCTGCGAATGACAATCATCATAGTCATGATTGCAACGGTTGCAGTGATGGCTCTTTTGTATTACCTTTATCGGCCACACCAGCAGGTCGCTGCACCAGTTGTTCAGCCAACAAAAGTAGTCGTGTCAGACAAAGCTGCCGCTGAAGTTAAGTATGGACTGCCGATGCGGCTAGCTATACCAAAGATAAAAGTTGATGCCCCTATCGCGTATATGGGACTGACAGCAGGCGGGGAAATGGATGTCCCGCCAGACCTGATTACGGTTGGGTGGTATAAATTCGGCACAAAACCGGGCCAGCAAGGTAGCGCAGTTATCGCAGGACACCTGGAAGGCGTCGAAGATTTAGGAGTATTTACTGATCTAGACAAACTAAAGAAGGGTGACGCTATTAGTGTCGTCAACGATCGAGACGAAACTGTCGTATTTGCTGTGCGTGAAACACGGACATACCGGCAGGACGAACGCCCCGATGAGGTATTTAATAAAATTGACGGAAGTTATTTGAATCTAATTACGTGTAGCGGTACTTGGGATAATGCAAAGAAGCGTTATTCACATCGGTTTGTCGTTTTTGCGGATAAAGTAGAGGGCTAGATATTTCTCATGATAACGTTGGCGCGTCAGTTTGACGCTCTAATCGGTGGTTAACTTCGGCGCCTAACAGAAAAATAAATGCAGACAGATTTAACCATGTCATAAGGATAATGATGCCGGCGAACACGCCATATGATTCGCTGAAACTGCCGTAGTTTTGCGCGTACAAGAAAAACAGTGCAGTGCCGATTAACCATATAAGCGTCGCGGCACCCGCTCCCCAACTGACCCATTGCCATTTTGGATCCTTACGGTCGGGACCATAGCGGTAGAAAGCGGCCAGCGCGATAGTAATGATGGCCAAGATAAGCGGCCAGCGCAACCAAATGATAGTTGTGGCTACTGATTCTGGTATGCCGATGTTATTCAGAAAATCAGTTGTAATTAGTAGTAATGGTATCAGAGTGAAGGTAAGTAGTAATCCAATCAGTGTCAAAGCTAGGCTGAGTAATTTTACTTTAATAAAACCACGGCTTTCATCGACGTCGTAGCTGCGGTTGGTGGCATTGATAAGGTTTTGAGTAGCCGCTGACGCGCTGTAAAGTGAAAGTAAAATAGCGAAGGTTGCCATTAAAATATTGCCTGTATCTTTGCCAGACAGCGTTTGTAGCTGTGTGCTGATCAAACTCGCTAGATCCTTTGGTAGGTAGTTATCCAAAGAGGCGATAATCTGAGAGATCTGTCCTTGATCGATGACGAGGGCGACGATAGCAACGCCAGCGGCAAGCATTGGAAAGAATGAAAGCGTCGTAAAAAAGGCGACTCCGGCGGCAAGCATAGGCAGACTCTTATTTTTTAAGGCGTCTTTCGTTTCTTTTAGCGCTTGCTTCCAGTCGCCACTAGATAATTGCGGCGGACTGTCGGCGTCCTGATCAGCCTCAACGTGTTGTGGTTGGGTTCGATTACCTTTAACAAAATTATTGCCAACGATGAATGCAATTAGGCTAAGGTAAGTGATCACGGCGAATTTTATATTCTTCATAACTTACCTCTCGTTTTCTTAATTCTTTCATTTCTTATTATACTCTTGCCCTGTGAGTAGTGACAGAACCGTGCCTTGTAACGACTACCAAAGAAAAACGACCACGCGGGGTGATCGTTTTTCTTTGGTAGGAGTGATAGGCTCGAATTGGAACTCTATACTTCGCGAACTGATTGAGATAAGTAGGATAGTAGAACGAGATAGAATGGATACTCTCTTAGTATTGCGCGATAGGGATTGAACTATCGGAGAAATTAAAATGCCGGGAAGTATATGCGTTATTGTAACGTAGGTACTTCTAGGAAAGTGCGTAGAAGAAATAGCATGTAATGGCATATGTAAAAAATATAACTCGGGATAAATTCCCAAATAGTGATCTAAACTTGGGATTATTAGTGA
>JAQGGY010000036.1 GCA_028289095.1 Candidatus Saccharimonadota bacterium | reverse complement strand
GCAAAACGGCAAAGATCACAGCGGCAGAATTGGCAAAAATGACTGGCACAAGCACAAATCCTACCGTCAGCAAACAATTGACACACTCGAAAAGATTGCACTACGCTACCGTGAAAACGCCTGCATCTGGGGCATCGAAATGATTAACGAACCAAGATTTGGGCTAGTACAATGGAAGCTTCGGCGGTTTTATAAACAAGCATATGACCGGCTACGATCAGTGGCACGGCCAGGAACGGTCATTGTATTTCATGATGCATTTACGCCAAGGTTACTGACCGGCGCACTGTGGCCCGATCCGAATTATCCGGTAGTGATGGATATTCATTGGTATCAGTTCGGCAGTAAATGGCGCAAAAACGAAAAATTAGGGGACTACTTTACTCGAGTCTGGCGCCGCGCATGGCAACTCGTACAATTACAGAGTAAACAGCCAGTTATTATTGGCGAATGGAGTGTCGTGTTAACCGAACAGATGCTTGCTGGGCGTTCAAAGCAGGCTAGGCAAGAGGCGTTCCGACGTCACGGGGCACTGCAAATAAAGACATATGATTATGCTCTGGGTTGGTTTTATTGGTCATATAAAACTGAAGAGCGGGGTATATGGAACTTTCGCGCACTCATTGAAGATGAAAGAATTTCGCTTAAATAACAGAGAAGAGTGGTATAATAGGACATATGAGTATTATTTTTAAACGCACGAAAATCTTGGCCACACTTGGCCCTCCTACAAACAATTACGAAGCAATCGAAGCACTTGCAACCGCAGGGGTGAACGGTTTCCGTCTAAACTTTAGCCACGGTAGCTACGAAGAGCGCGACCAGCAAATCGAATGGATTCGCACAGCAAGTGAAAAACTTGGCAAGCCAGTTGCTATTTTACAGGACCTTCAGGGGCCTAAGATTCGTCTTGGTAACTTAAACGAAAACATGAACGTTGAAGCTGGTGATGAAATTATCCTAGACCACGCTAGCGAACACAATGGTAACATTTTACCTGTTCAGTATAACTTGGCAGAAAAGGTTGAAGTCGGTCAGCCGGTATATATCTTTGACGGTAAAATCCGCACGACAGTTATCGAAATTCCATCAGATACAGCTATCAAGCTTCGTGTAGAAAACTCTGGTACATTAATGAGCCGCAAGGGAATTAATCTGCCTGACACCAATTTTGGTGGTGATATTTTGACTCCAAAAGACATTCAGGATGTTGAGTACGGCGCAACGAAAGACATCGATTACGTCGCCCTCAGCTTCGTCCAGTCAGCCGAAGACATCAACAACCTTCGCCAGATCATGGTTGGTTTGGGATCAAATGCGCAGATTATTTCAAAGATCGAAACTAAAGCAGCTATCAAAGACGATATGCTTGAAGAAATTGTCAAAGCAAGTGACGGTGTTATGGTTGCCCGCGGTGACCTAGCGGTCGAAGCTGGTGCCGAAGTGGTGCCAATCGTGCAGCGTCGTATCATCGCTCTTTGCCGCAAATACGGCAAACTAAGCATCGTTGCAACGCAGATGATGGCAAGCATGGTAGAAAATCCTGATCCAACGCGTGCGGAAGTCAGTGACGTTGCAAATGCGGTTATCCAAGGTGCAGACACAGTCATGTTGTCCGACGAAACAGCCAATGGCAAATACCCGTTAGAAACAGTTGCCGCGATGAAACGCGTGATCCTTTATACGCAGGAACATGCATCAGTTCGTCCATTGCACGAAGTTGTTCAAATGAAGAACACGCAGCAGGACGCGATCAGTACCGCTGCTGTTAACTTGGCACAACAGCTAAATGTCGCTGCTATCGTTTGTGAAACGAAATCTGGTGCAACTGCAGCGAATATTGCCGCTCACCGCCCAAACCTTCCAATTATCAGCGTGACAAGCGAAAAGCGCGCAGCGCAGCAATTAGCACTTAGCTATGCAAATAAAAGTTTCGTTCGCCCTGATGGTGAGAAGGCTGGGCTTGAACTAGCTAAAGAACTAAAAGCAGCCAACTTCTTTGGTGGCGAAGATCGAATTACTGTGGCAATTGTCAGTGGTAAGCAACCTGGTTTGATCGGTGCTACAGACACAATCCGTGTTCGCGTGCTAGAATAAAAGTACTAATAAAATACGGTGGGGTATGAAGTTTTTTAAACAAACTATAAACACGGTGCCATTGCAAGGACAGACCGTTCTGCTGCGTGCCGACTATAATGTTCCGTTAAAAAAAGACGGCTCTATTGACGACGATTTTCGTATTCGTGCCAGTCTACCTACTGTCAAAAAACTGCTCGCCGACGGCTGCAAAGTGGTTATTATTAGCCACTTGGGCCGTCCAGAGGGACGATATCCAAAACTAAGCCTAGAACCAATCGCACAGCGATTAGCGGAATATTTGGGTGAGTCTGTTCGCTTTGTCGATCAGACAATTGGCGACAAGGTGAAAATGGCCATCAAACGTGCGCCAAAACGCAGCGTCATAGTGTTGGAGAATCTGCGCTACTACCCCGAAGAAGAAGCAAACGACTCACATTTTGCCCAAAAACTAGCCGAGAATACTGGTGCACGCTATTTTGTGCAGGACGGATTTGGCGTCGTGCACCGCGCTCATGCGAGTACAGCGGCCATTACGGATTATCTACCAGGCGTGGCGGGGCTACTTCTGGAACGTGAATATACGACAATCACCAAAGCAATGAAGGCGCCAAAGCGCCCGTTGGTCGCGGTGATGGGTGGGGCGAAAGTATCTGATAAAATTGACGTCATTACCGAATTTATTAGCGTAGCAGATACGATCATTATTGGTGGCGCCATGGCTAATACGTTTCTGGCGTACAAAGGCTATGCGATGGGTAAAAGTAAATTTGATACAGATGAAAATGCGACTCTCGATCAGATCTATGCTGCAGCCCGAGACAAAGTAGGTGCAGATAATGTTGATAAATTTATTATCCTTCCGACTGATTTGGCTATCGGGCACAGTTTAGATAGTCACGAACAGCGGATTAATAAAGCTGCGGATCAGCTAGCTGCAGATGATATCGCACTAGATATCGGGGATAAAAGTATCGAAAAGGTCGTTGAAATCGCCGCTGGTGCCGAGACCGTAGTGTGGAATGGGACGCTCGGCTATGCTGAAGTGCCAAATTTTGCACATGGCTCGGCAAGACTTGCTCTAGCATTAGCCACAAATCCTGGCATTACATCCATTATCGGTGGGGGCGACACGGCTGATTTTGTACTGAATTGGGATGCACGAAAGGGCGACAGTTTTACACACGTTTCCACTGGAGGCGGGGCAAGTCTAGAACTGATGGCGGGCGAAAAACTGCCAGGTATCGAAAGTTTGCTAGACGCACGATAATATTTAGGCTACACTAATAGCAAAGAAGCATAAGCACTATGTCACGAGATAAAAAACTCATCATCGGTAATTGGAAAATGAACCTCAATACACATGAGGCAAGTTTGTATTTGCATAAATTATCGCAAATAGTAGCAGTACGTCGCGATGTTGAAGTTGTGCTGGCGCCAACCCTTTTGGCTGTACAGTCACTAAGCCTGCAAATTGACCGTCGTCAGTTTAAATTAGCTGTCCAAAATTTGTATTGGCGTGATCATGGTGCCTATACCGGCGAAGTTTCAGCTACCCAGCTGCGTGGCATCGTTGACTATGCATTGATAGGCCATTCCGAACGCCGACATCTTTTTAACGAATCCGACAAAGACACTCGCAACAAAGTGCAAGCTGCGATTCGAAATCATATTTACCCAGTGTTATGTATTGGCGAAACTGCGAGTGAGCGAGCGGCGGGCGAAACGCACGATGTACTACACGATCAATTAGTAGGTGGCTTAGCGAATGTCACTAGTGAAGACTTAGAAAGCGTTATTATTGCCTATGAACCAGTATGGGCAATTGGGACGGGCGACAATGCGCTGCCTGGTGACGTCGCAAAGGCAATTACAGCGATTCGCAGCCAGATTAAGCACCTTTATGGGCCGGCCGCAGCAAAGTCTATCCGCGTCTTGTACGGCGGTAGCGTAAAGGCTGATAGTGCCGCTGATTACCTTGCAACCGAAGGTGTGGACGGATTGCTAGTGGGTGGAGCGAGCTTGGATGCCCATGCTTTTGTGGAAATTATAAAAAAAGCACATAACGACTCGATAGTCGTAAAAAAATAAGGGTGGGGCAATGAGTGATATAGATTTTGATGAACTTGATAAAGCGGTCAATACCCTGATGAGTGACGTCCCGAAAGTTGAATTGCCAAATGACGACATCAAAACACTTACGATTAACTCGACGCTTAACGATGAATCCCGTCCGTCACTTACGAAACTAGACGCAACCTTAACAGAAGTGAACGGGCCTGCGACAAAGCCTGTAGATGCGCCAGCAGCTGTGTCTGTTCCTCCTCGCGCCGCCGCTCCCTCACTCGCAACTCGTCGTGGTGGCCGCTTTATGGACGTCGTCCATCCCTCTTCAGATATGAAGACTGCGTCTAATACGATTACACCTTCTTCACGCCAGGGGGTGACAATCGAGCCAACGGGTAAATTATTGCCAGAAAAATCAGTTGATCAGTCCGATATAGTCAGTGTCGACAAGGGGATTGCTCCAGAATCGTATAAAGATTTGACTGTTTCGGACGTTTCAATTGATGCGAAAAGCGATGACTCTGCATCAGCTGAGCGCGACATTCCTGCCAATGACTGGCCAGATCCACTTGAAATGTCTGGCTATACCCCAGACCAACCGGTAAAATCAGTTGAACCAAAAGCAGAAGCACCTACTGTGGCTTCGATAGACCAGACAGAAAAAGATGACGAGATTGCATCATCGCCGTTGATTAATAATACATTTGATATGGAAGATACGCAGCCTCTAAACTCGCCATTTATACCTGACGCTAAGGTTGAAAAACGGCCACTGGGTGGTGCGCCAGTCGAAGAACCTGGCCACGCGCCAGTTTTAGGAGTGTTAGCGACTAATGATTTCACGGACGGACAACATCCCGGCGACCAATTGCCAGTGACTCCCGCAGATATCGAGGTGCAACTGCCACCTGAACTGCAAAGCGACCTTATGGCCATCGAAACTGACGGTGATACATTCAGTACGAAGACGCCAGAAAAGGATGGCACATCATCCGTTTCAAAATCAGAAGCCAAATTACCCGACGATGTACCTGTGCGAGCTGATGCTGTAGAAGCAGCAAAGCCCGCTGCTACCGTAGCGGCAACCGCTGTTGGTCCAACCTCTATCCCTCAGCAATACCACGAAGAGCCTAGCACTAGTGATGAACCTAACGGATCGATCTATGATACCGACTCGTATCATCAGCCTTTGGCGCATCCTGCAAAAACAAAATCAGGCTGGCTATGGGTTATTTGGATTTTATTACTGCTGATTGTCGGTGGTGGTGGTGCGATGGCATTATATTTCATGGATATAATCTAAGCTTATACTGATAAAATTCGCTATAATAGATCGTAATGGATGTATTCAAAGACCTTAATCCCGCGCAAGCTGACGCGGTAAAAACGACGTCTGGCCCAGTGCTTATTTTAGCTGGGGCGGGGAGTGGTAAAACAAAAACGCTGACGCATCGTATTGCGTATTTAATGATGAACGAAAATGTCTGGCCGAATGAAATATTAGCCGTGACATTTACTAATAAAGCCGCCAAGGAAATGCGCGAGCGATTAGGTCATTTGATCGGTCAAGAAGGCTCAGCTCGTTCATTCATGCCGTGGATGGGGACATTTCACGGTATCTGTGTGCGATTACTTCGCCAGGATGGGGATAAAATTGGCATTCAACCAAATTATGTCATTTACGACGAAGATGACCGGCAGGGATTGATTAAACAAGCGATGAAACAGCTGTCAATCGCCGATAAACAGATCAAGCCGCGCGCGGTCAGTAGCGCTATTTCAAATGCAAAAAACGAACTTGTTAGTCCGGAAGAATTTGCAAACAGCAGCCATTATCCATTCCAGCAGGCAGTCGCTAAAATTTATACAGTCTATGAAAAAATGCGTATCGATGCCGGTGCACTCGATTTTGATGATTTGTTGATTGAAACGGTGCGTCTGTTCCGTGACCAACCAGAAGTGCGTAAAAAATGGCGTTCGCAGTTTAAACATATTCTAATTGACGAGTATCAGGATACGAATGCCGCGCAGTACGCAATTGTGAAGAGCCTGGTTAGTGACGAACGTAATATTTGCGTCGTTGGTGATGACTGGCAGTCAATTTATAGTTGGCGCGGTGCGGACTTTACTAATATCCTGAATTTTGAACGTGATTTTCCTGGCGCCAAAGTGATTAAATTGGAACAAAATTACCGTAGCACTGGGGCTATCCTTGAAGCAGCACATAATGTGATTACAAAAAATCTGCAGCGAACTGACAAAGAACTATGGACGGCAGAACCAGCAGGCGCGCCGGTTCAAGTTCATCCTGTCTACGATGAAGCCGAAGAAGCCTATACGGTCGTCAGTCGTATTGCAGTGCAGGCGACGATGGGCGCGCGCAAATACGGTGAATTCGCAATTTTATATCGCACTAACTCGCAAAGCTATACCCTTGAACGTGCATTATTACAGCAACGCGTCCCTTACCAGATTGTTGGTGGCGTCAGGTTTTATGACCGTAAAGAAATCAAAGACGTCATTGCCTATCTGCGGCTGCTATATCAGCCGAATGACCGTATGAGTTTTAGCCGTATCGTTAATATTCCAACCAGAGGTATCGGCGCAACCAGTCTGGAAAAGTTTTTGATTTGGCAGGCAAGTAGCGGACTCGATATCGTGTCAGCACTCGTTAATGCCGATCAAACTAGCAGTGTGATGGCACGCGCGCGAACGGCATTCATCGCCCTTGGCGAAACGTTACGTGGGTTGCAGGCAAAGGTTGAGGCAGGTGAATCCCCTAGTGATATTATCGAGGCGTTGATTAACAAAACGGGATATCGTGATTATATCCTGGACGGCACACCGCAAGCCGAAGAGCGCGAAGCTAACATCGGTGCACTTATATCTGACGCAAAATCATTCGCGTCATTACCTGACTTTTTAGAAGAAGTTGCCTTGATGTCCAGTGCTGATACAAAAAGCCATGAACAAAAGGTGACGTTGATGACCATTCATGCTGCAAAGGGCCTAGAGTTCCCAGTTGTGTTCATGGTAGGGATGGAAGAAGGAATTTTTCCGCATTCACGTGTCTACGAAGCTGGACCTGCCGAGCTAGAAGAAGAGCGCCGTTTGTGCTATGTCGGGATGACGCGGGCCCGTGAGGAACTGCACTTGAGTTATACTCAAAGTCGTTTGCAGTTTGGTCAGCGCAGCTATAATCCGGCGTCACGCTTTTTAGCTGATATGGGACATGAATTAATGGCAATGCCGACGCCGTCATTTGACCGACACGATGAATATGATGAATTTAGTGATGGTCCAGGATTAGATATAGGCGATAACGTCCGTTCGGCAATGTTTGGCGTTGGCGAGGTAATCGATATCGATGGACTAGCAGTTACTGTCCGTTTCGATGGCGGTAAAACGAAAAAATTGAATGTACAGTTTGCACGCCTAGAAAAGTTATGAGATTGTATTATTTAATCGGCGGACTACTACGCCCTATGCGGCTCGCATATTTTTATGTATACAATGTCATATTTCAAACGCCACGTGCGCGCGTATTGATCTGGAATGAAAATGACGAAGTGCTACTTGTACGTAATTGGGCAGGACAATCGTACTGGGCGCTGCCTGGTGGTGGCGTCAAGCGGAAAGAACGTCCAATTGGCGCAGCGAAGCGCGAACTGTATGAAGAACTTGGATTGAAGCTACCACTTCAAGAATTTGTGTATGTTGCCACTTTGCAGGATCAATACACAGCCTGGATATATACTGTGACAATTTTGAAAGATGATGTTTCATTAACGCCACACAATCCATGGGAAATTACGGATCTGCAATGGTTTTCGCCAAAAAAGCTACCGGCCGACCTTTCTCCACTTGTTCCGCATGCCCTTATGAACCTATCAAAATCAGATTGATATTGCTATACTAGAACCAGTGCACCTAGGAGGTGTTTCCTAATCCTATGAGAAAACTATTACGTAACCCCACCATTCCGTATGGCTTCGTCACTGCAGCGTTCTGTTTAGGGGTTCTGCTTTTAGGTATTGTTCTAGCAAATCGTGCATATGCTGCATCGGCTGACGATACCGCCAAGGGTGATCATTTAATTACTTTACACGACGGCAATCAAGACCGTGGCATTCTATCGAATGCAACGACACTACGTCAAGCATTCAAAGAAGCGGGTATCAACATCGATGCGCATGATATGGTCGAACCTAGTTTGGACGAGGCACTGGTTGCAAGTCATTATGACGTTAATGTATACCGCGCCCGGCCAGTGACTGTCGTCGATGGTGCGGTGCGTGTAAAAATCCTCTCACCATATCAGACGCCCGAACAAATCGTAAAACATGCTGAAATTGAATTGCAAGACGAAGATTTAATGACGGTCAGCGCAAATAATGACATGGTTAGCCAAGGTGCTGGGTTGCATCTAACAATTGACCGCGCGACTCCTTTTACCTTTGTGATGTATGGCAAGCGTATAACGGCGTACACACAGGCCACTACTGTGGCTGAAATGCTCGAACAGAAAGAAGTGAAGCTGGCGAGTAATGATATGTTGTCGTTGCCAAAATCGTCCCTTATTGCTTCGGGAATGACGGTTGAATTATGGCGCGAAGGTATTCAGACGTTAACGCAGGACGAAGAAGTTCCATTTGAAGTAGAAAAAATCAAAGATGCAGATCGAGAGTTAGGTTACAGTGCTATCAAAACGCCAGGCGTTGCTGGCAAGCGAACGGTTAGCTATGAAGTCGAAATGCGCAACGGAGTAGAAGTAAGTCGTAAAGAGATTCAAAGTGTCACAACGAAAGAGCCAACAAAACAGGTAGAAGTCACTGGTGCGAAGTTACCGACACCTACTAACCCAACCGAAGCACAGGCGCTTGGTCATCAGATGATGTTGGCGTACGGCTACGGTGAAGAAGAATGGCCATGCCTTTATAACTTATGGATGCGCGAATCAGGTTGGCGAACAACGGCGGGTAATCAAAGTTCGGGTGCATATGGTATTCCTCAAGCACTTCCGGCAAGTAAAATGGCATCTGTCGGACCTGATTATTTGACTAATGCTGCCACCCAGATTACTTGGGGCCTTGGTTATGTTAAGGGCCGATACAGTACGCCATGTGGGGCATGGAGTAGTTTCCAGGCAAAGGGATGGTACTAAGGTTTGTCGGGTCCAAATAAATCATTAGGACAGCATTGGTTGCGCGACCGCGACGTGCTTGCTCATATTGCTGATTGCGCCGAATTGGTAACGGATGACACTGTGCTCGAAATCGGGCCAGGTTTAGGGACGTTGACAAGCGAATTATTACGCCGCAGTAAAACTGTTGTTGCCGTAGAATTTGACGAAGAACTAGCGCGTAAATTACCCGCCCAGTTTCCTGGCAAGGATTTGACTGTCGTTCAAAGCGACATACTTTCATATGATTTATCCGAACTGCCCGAGGGCTATAAAGTCGTTGCGAACGTTCCATACTACATCACCAGTAAAATCGTGCAATTATTAATGACCGCCGATAACAAACCAGATATAGCCGTGTTGTTAGTGCAAAAAGAAGTCGCGGAACGTCTGGCAGCAAAACCAGGTAATATGAGCATTCTGGCTGTCAGTGCGCAGTTGTTCGCTGATGTTACGCTAGGCGATGTTGTCGAGGCTAAAATGTTTACGCCACCACCAAAAGTTGATAGTCAGGTGGTAATTTTAAAATCGCGCCGCACGCCGTTTTTGACCGACGTATCAGAAAAAGATTTTTTCCGTGTCGTCAAAGCTGGCTTTTCAGCTAAACGTAAAATGTTACGTTCCAGCCTGTCGGGCGGACTTAGTATAACAAAAGACCAAGCCGAAGTATATCTGAATGCGGCTGGCATCAAACCTAATGACCGCGCCGAAAGTCTATCGCTTGATCAGTGGCAAACTTTAACGGGAATTGTTTGTGGTACACGCTAATCAGCCGACTATTTTTGGCGATGCGATGGTTGTTGGCGTGTCATCGGTCGACGATGGTAATATGCGGTTTGCTTCTGGTGATGAAGACGAAGTTGAACTAAATCGTATCAATTTCTTGCGACAGCTCGATATAGATCCGACACAGGCGACATTGGCGCAGGTGTCATATCAGGATACGACTGATTTTGCACGCTACCATGTCGTTGATGACGAAAATTTAGGTGAGGGGATGCTAGAACCTGTTTCGGCTTTACATGCCGATGCGTTGGTCGCCGCGCGCCCGGACCACGCGTTATTTCTACCGCTCGCCGATTGTGCTGGCGCAGTGATTTATGACTCGCAGTTAAAAGTTATGATGGTATCGCATTTAGGCCGGCATAGTGTCGAGCAAGAGGGGGCGTCTAGAAGCGTGCAGTATTTAATCGAGGAATTTGGCAGTGCTCCGACGGATCTAAAAATATGGCTCAGTCCGGCTGTTGGTAGCGACAGTTACCCGCTACGGGCATTTAATAATCGCAGCCTCCATGATGTTATCTGTGAACAGTTAGAGCGAGCGGGCGTCGGCCTAGAACAAATCGAATTGAGTGACGTTGATACCGCTGATGATGATAATTACTTTTCACATAGCGAATACCTAGCAGGTAATCAAATGACCGACGGTCGCTTTGCTATCGTCGCGATGATGCGCGATTAATCCCTCTCTGTTATAATTAAAATAATTATGGGAAAAAAATTATACATCACAACTGCAATTCCGTATGTCAACGGCACGCCGCATATCGGCCATGCTGTCGGCTACCTATTAGCTGATATATGGACAAGATACCAACAACAAAACGGCAAAGAGGTTCGCTTTCAAGTTGGTACCGACGAACATGGCAACAAGATTGCTGTCAAAGCTGCTGAAAATAACCTTGAGCCCAAAGCTTATACCGACCAAATGTATGTTAATTTTGAATCATTAATGAAAAAGGTCGGCGCCAGTTACACAGACTTTATCCGCACTACCGATCCGCATCATATTGGTGCCGTGCAATATATTTGGCAGCAATTACAGCCGTATATCTACAAAGGGACGTATGAGGGCTGGTATTGCCAAGGTTGTGAATCATTTGTTACTGATAAAGAGGCGACAACGAATAACGGCATTTGTCCTGATCATAATCAGCCGTACCAACGTTTGAGCGAAGACAACTACTACTTGAAGACAAGCGCATTCACCGAAAAAGTACGTGAAGCGATCGAAACGGGTCGCATGGAAATCGTCCCGGAATTCCGTAAAAAAGAATTCCTTGAACTGATCAAAGACGGTATTCAGGATGTCAGTATTTCTCGTCCGCGTAAAAACCTTAGCTGGGGGGTGCCTGTTCCTGGCGATCCTGATCAAATTATGTACGTGTGGATCGACGCACTTGCTAATTACATCACCGTACTGGGCTATCCTGATAAAGTAGGCTGGGAAGAATACTGGCCTGCCGACGTGCAAGTAATCGGTAAGGATATCTTGCGCTTTCACGCGGGTATTTGGCCGCCGATGTTGCTAGGGCTTGGGCTGCCACTGCCGAAGAAGTTATTAGTACACGGCCATGTTAATGTGGGCAATGTTAAAATGAGTAAAACCCTAGGTAACGGTGTCGATCCGAATAAAATTATCGATGAATACGGCCTCGATGCATTCCGTTACTTCTTTGCTCGCCATATTCCAACGCTTGATGATGGTGATTTCACTTGGGAAAAGTTTGAAATGGCGTATAACACCGAACTTGGGAACGATTTAGGTAATCTGATTTCGCGCGTGTCAGGTATGGTTACTCGCTATCAAAGTGGCGTCGTTGGTGATGCGCTGCAGTCTGATCACGACATGAAACCGTACTATGATGCAATGAATCATTTGCAATTCGATCAAGCGCTCGATAACGTGTGGCTCACTATCCGTTCACTGAATAAATACATTGAAATGGTAAAGCCATGGGAAATCGCTAAACAGCGCGAGTCTGACCCTGAAGCGGAATCACATTTAGGCGAAGTATTGGGACACGCGGTTGGTACGCTGATTCAAATTGGTCACCAGCTTTCGCCATTCCTGCCAAACACATCAGATGTCATTAATAAGACATTTGGCACCGGTGTCGTTGTTCCGCTTGAAACAGTTGGCGGCTTATTCCCTAAAATATATCAGTATTCCGAAGATCCTCGTACGGCAACCACAGTCGCTGCTCCTGCAAAAGAGGCGTAAATGTTAGTAGATACCCATTGCCACATTCATGAGGCTGATTACTCGCTGGATATCAGCGATGTCCTGCAGCGTGCACAAGAGGCAGGTGCCGAAAAAATGATATGCGTAGGGACAAGTGAAAAAAGTTCATTAGAAGCGATTGGGTTTGCTGAAAAGTATGATCATATCTACGCGTCAATCGGTGTGCATCCTCACGATACAAAGGACGGCTACGATAAATTAGCTAGTATGAATAGTCGAAAAATCATTGCCGTAGGCGAGATCGGCTTGGATTATTTCTATACGCACAGTCCGCGTGAAGTGCAGATAGCTGCTCTAAAAGATCAAATCGAACTCGCACTCGCGCGTAATTTACCAGTTATTTTTCATGTACGCGACGCTTTCGATGATTTTTGGCCTATTCTTGATAGCTATTCTACAAAAATACACGGGGTTTTGCATAGTTTTACGGATTCGCACGCCAACATGACCAACGCTGTTAACAGGGGTCTATATATAGGTGTCAACGGCATCAGCACCTTTACGAAGGACGAAAAACAACAAGAAATGTTCGCATCAATCCCAGTTGATCGTTTATTACTAGAAACCGATGCGCCTTTCTTGACACCCACCCCCTTACGTGGTAAAGTGAATGAGCCAGCATATGTAAGATACGTAGCCGAACATCATGCGAGAATCCGTGGATTATCACTTGATGAGTTAGCTGCAAAGACATCTGCAAATGCTCATGCGTTATTCGCACTCTAAACACAAACAGTTAAACACGCCAACTTTAATAAATAAGTGGAAGTTTACAATGCCTACAGAACAATACACACCGCCTGCCACCGACCAGTATCCTCAACGAACTGGTACTACTTTCGAGCACGGCAATCAAATTGATTTACATGCGAGTGACCTTGCATTATTAGAAGCCGAACGTGCCCGTGCGGATATTTCTGCTGCAACGCAACCCTTGGAAGAAGCGGTGCAAAAACGCCTCGAATACGCACCCCTTAGTCCGCAAGAAGTGGTTAAATTGATTGGCCGAAAAGTTGTTTTCGACCTGCGTAAAGGGTATAACGAGACGCATATCAACCTTTTTGAAGAGTCTGCAGACGCAGCTCCATATTTTGACAGCCCAGCAAACGTTCAGGCTCAGGCTCCAACGAAAAATGATATGGACTTAGCTGCATAAAGGGATATTTATGAGCAGCCTCTTTAAAAAAGCACTACAATTGATCACTGGCGAAAATGATGACGACGCTAATATGTTGCGTATGCCAAAAAAGCATCTGTTCGGCCAATTTACCGAGCGAGAACTTATTCAACTGGAAAGTGAAATTGGTGCACAATTATTTGGCCCTATTCCCGCGGGATTTCGCCGGGAATTCTTTTGTTTGGATGAAAATACTTGGATTTGGTATGAAGAAGGTCCAAATCCCCAAACTGGAGAGGTAGAGCAATCAACAACCCGCTACGAAGTCCATGATAACGGCATCTTAAAAGTGCAAGGTGGTTCGCGATATACCTTTATCGAAGGAGCCGAACTTGATAACCTTGTGATGGCCACACGCATGTACTACGAACAAGTTGCTCGCGGTGTTTACAAGCGCGATCCTCGCACAGGCAAGATGCTAGCGTAAATTTGCTATACTAGTAGAAGTGATGACTGAAGAATTATTGTATTTGGACCATGCTGCCGCTACGCCACTTGATGAGCGTGTGCTTCGCGTCATGCAACCGTATTTTTCAGAACTATTTTTCAATCCATCCAGTCCGTACGCGCCGGCGTTAACCGTCCGTCATGATTACGATGCTGCCAAGCAAGCGATTGCACAAACGATTGGCGCCAAAGGCGATGAATTAGTTATGACTGCAGGAGCAACAGAATCGATTAACCTGGCATTCAGTAGTATTGGCGGCCACGTGGTGACGGCAAATATCGAGCATCATGCCGTACTCGCTGCGGCAAAACGTTCAGACCATACGATTATTGCGTGTGATGAAAAAGGAGTCGTAACAGCTGATGCGGTACGCGTCGCCATCCGTCCGGACACGCGGTTGGTCAGTATTGCACTTGCCAATAACGAACTAGGAACGGTGCAGCCGTTACGCGACATTGCCGTGGTTATCAACGACGAACGCGAAAAGCGACGCGCAGCAGGTAATACGATGCCAATTTATTTGCATTCTGACGCTTCGCAGGGTGCTGGCCAGCTGGATATCCATGTATCACGGTTGGGCGTGGACTTACTGACGCTTAATGCTGGTAAAGTCTACGGACCAAAACAAGTCGGTTTGCTATGGGCGTCAAATAACGTCGCATTGAATCCGCAAATTGTCGGTGGCGGTCAAGAGCGCGGGCTTCGTAGCGGGACCGAGAATGTTGCTGGCGTTGTAGGATTTGCAAAAGCAATGGAGCTGGCTGACGCGCACCGAAAATACGAAGCTGATCGTTTACGAAACTTACGCGATGGGTTGCAAAATAAACTAGTAACGGCATTTGATGATGCAATTATTTCTGGTTCACAAAAACGTCGCCTTCCTAGTCACTTGCATATATCTTTTCCAGGTCTTGATGCGGAACGTTTAGTGTTCGCACTTGAAATGCGTGGTGTCATGGTTGCGACAGGTAGCGCCTGCGCTGCAAATAAAGGAACGCGTTCGCATGTATTAACGGCGATTAATTTACCGCCCGAAGTTGCAGACGGCAGTCTGCGCTTAACATTAGGGCATCTATCAACAGATAAAACGATTGCCAAAGCCGGCGATATTATCATCGAAGAGATAACACGCGAACGAAAAAGGATGGCGGCGTGAAAATAATAATTATTCTTCTTGTCGTCGTTATCGGAGTAATTTTTGGTCTGACAGTATATCTAGGCCCTGATGATTTAGCCAAATGTAAGGACCTGCCGGACAATAGTTTGTCATGTCAGCCGACCGATGCCATCGTGGCGATTAGTGGTGGCGATACATCATCACGTGCGCGTGAAGCAATTGATTTATATAAAAAAGGTTGGGCGCCGAAACTGATTTTTTCTGGGGCTGCCCAAGATAAGTCCGGTCCAAGTAACGCTGAAGTCATGCGCGATATCGCTCGGGATGCTGGTGTACCCGACGCAGATATCATTACCGAGGACGAAGGTGAGACAACTCGACAAAACGCCGAAAATACACTCGATATTTTTCAAGAAAATGAAATATCGTCAGTGATTTTAGTGACATCAGGATATCACCAGCGTCGCGCGAGCCTGGAATTTAACAAGCGCTCCGAAGGACTAGTTAATGTTCGTAACCATCCAGTAGCAATTGACCGGCAATGGTCTAGTTTGTGGTGGTTAACACCAACGGGCTGGTATTTGGCATCGGGTGAATTTATGAAAATTATTCTATTTTATGCTGTAGGTACGCGATGATAAAAGTATATGTTGGCATGAGTGGTGGGGTAGACAGTAGCTTGACAGCGGCTTTGTTAAAAGAGCAAGGTTATGATGTCACGGGTGTGTATATGAAAAACTGGACCAAAGATTTACCTGGCATGAAATGTCCTTGGGCGGACGACTTGGCTGATGCTAAACGTGTTGCCGTACAGCTAGGAATAGATTTTAAAGTATTTGATTTTGAAAATGAATACAAGCAAAAAGTCGTCGATTATATGATCGAGGAATACAAAGCTGGCCGCACACCTAACCCTGATATTATGTGCAATCAGGAAGTAAAATTTAAAATATTTTTGGAAACAGCACTAGAGGATGGTGCAGATCTCATAGCGACAGGCCATTATGCACGAGTGAATGATGGTGTTCTGAAAATGGCAGTTGATACAAACAAAGACCAAACTTATTTCTTGTATCGCGTTACGGGCGCGGCACTGGAAAAAACATTATTTCCATTAGGTGAATACACCAAACCGACCGTCCGTGATATGGCTAAGGAGCGTGGGCTATTTACTGCAGGTAAAAAGGATTCACAGGGTATCTGTTTTGTCGGCAAAGTCGGCATTCGCGAATTCCTTTCGCAATATGTGCAGCAAATCCCAGGTGAAATTATTGATAAAAAAACTGGTAAAATTTTAGGACATCATGACGGTGCTATATTTTACACGTTAGGGCAGCGTCACGGATTAGACCTTGGCGGCGGCTTGCCTTATTATGTCGTCGGCAAAAACATGGATAAAAATGAAGTGTATGTCACGACCGATTTGAATGATAAAACATTATGGAAAGCGACCGTCCAATTAGAATTGACGCACTGGATTAATGATGCGCCAAATCCCGGTACTTACGACATTCGTATTCGCCACCGCGCACCGCTGACAGCCGCTGACCTGACATTTAACGACGGGCAGGCAGCTTTGACGCTTCATGACGAACAGCGCGCTATTGCCAGTGGGCAATCGGTCGTCATATATGATGGTGATATCTGCCTTGGCGGCGGCATTGTCTTGTAAATTAATTCACTGACACTTCAGAATATATTCATCATACTTACAGAGTAAAACTAATCTAAGGAGGTGATAAATGGGATTTTTTGACGATGCAAAAGACAAAGCTGAAGATGTAAAAGATGGCGCGGCAGACAAAGCGGATGACGCCAATGACGCAATGCATGAAAAGATGGGCGAAATGAAAGGCCGTGGCGACCAGGCGGAAGAAGACCGAGTGGTTGATGAAGAAGACCAGGTCGATGACGATGAAGATGATGAGGTTGTGCGCGAAGACGCGACCGACGATGCGACATGGGGCGATAAGGATAAGCTATCTCAGCCATAAAATAATTTTGGCGAATA
>JAQGGY010000061.1 GCA_028289095.1 Candidatus Saccharimonadota bacterium | reverse complement strand
CGTCATTTGTCATGACCATGAAGTGAAGGTGAGTACCCGTCGAACCACCAGTTGAGCCAACGTATCCGATTAATTCACCAGCTTTAACCTTTACGCCGACTTTAATTTGCGGTGCGCGGCTTTGCTGATGCCCGAATCCAAACGTATGGCCTTCCTGGTCCTTAATGAAGGTGACGTTGCCGCCTGTCGCCTGCCATTCCGTTGACGTGACAGTGCAGTCACATACCGAATAGATCGGCGTACCACCAGGAGCTGCTAAGTCGACGCCATTATGAAGCTCGGTTACGCCCGTGATGGGGTTTACTCGCATGCTAAATGGTGACGTTTTAGTGTAGCTGCCGATTTTTAGCGGTGCACTGATTCTGCCGTTTGATTCGTTATTGACGTTCTGTACGATTTTTGGTTCGGCAATTGGTCGTTTTGCACCAATGTATCCATCCCACTTCATCGGAACGATCTGAATCGTTTGATCAGCTGCTTCAGCCTTTAGGACTTTATCTGAACCCATCCATAGTGCAACATTATTAACTGTTGTTTTGTCAGCAGGATCTTTTGCCCAGAATATAAGGTCACCGCGCTGAAGATTTGCTTTTTCTACAGAGGTACCTGTTTCAAACTGAGCCGAAGCGTCAAGTGGAAGTTCTGTTCCGGCGGACTTGTAGGCCCAAGCGGTTAGGCCTGAGCCGTCGAAGCCTTTAGGATCTTGCCATTTGTACGGCTGGTTCAGCTTGGACTGTGCCGTGCTGACGGCCAGCATTGTCGTTGTTTCAACACCTTGGCATTTAGGATCGGTTGGTATAACGACTTGTTTGCCAGTAGCGTCGAAAGTTGATGCTTTTGATGAGGCTTGGACTAGTTCTTCGGCGATTGAATCCCATTCCCAGCGAGCATAATATGCTTCTGGTTTTGGTTTTTGAACGCGTAAAGCCGTTTCGATTAAGGGGAGTCTTTCGCGACCAACAATCTTTTCGGCTTCCGCGTAAAAAGCGTTGGTTGCGTATACCGGATCTGTGACTTGTTCGATCGTTCCCCAGTCTTGGCTAGGCCGTTGCTGAAAAACTCCCTTACTATCCAAATGTCCTTTGTTCAGGTTTTGAAGGTCTGATTCCTGCATTGCGGTGGCCAGGCCTAGCTTCTTGTCGTAATCACCGAGGCCGCGACTTTTTGCTACGCCAATGATAATCTTAACGATTTCTCGTTGTTCTGCTTTAATTTCATCGGCGTTGGTGTATATGTCGAAGCGACTTTGATATTCCTGGAACTTGGGGCTGGGACCTACGCTAGCAATGCTTGGCAGGAAAAAGGTAGTTGATTGCTCCGCATAACACTTTGATTCTGTATCTTTAGCGGTAAACGTCGCAATCAACATCACAAGGGAAATAGGTACAATTAACACCGCGAGTGGTATGGACAGGACGATTAACAAACACGCCCATAACCCGATTTTCTTTTTCGGTTTAGACATGTGTTTGTCACCTTATCTTTATGAGTGTGCCGTGGTATCTTGGCTGACAGTTTGGCCGTGAATTCTCCATATTCCGTCTGCTTCGTTGATCCATGTAGTGTGGTCTGGCGGATATTGCTCTTCATAGTGCTCGTCGGATGTCGAGTCGTCCTTTATGACGTAGGCTCGCGTTGTGACGTAGCGCACGTTTTTGTCGGTCGTACTTTCCTCCATTTCAACGCGGCTGCGTTCAGAATCGACACTTGTCGTTATCGTATCGCTGTCATTTCTAAAATTCCAGCGATATGATTCTAGAAAATGTTTGGTTGCTACCGTAGGCAGCAGTTCATTTTGCTTATTGCGATTTTCCGTGTTGGAAATTTCGTAGAAGCGAAGAACTTGCTCTATGAATGCGGTATCGACAGGTACGGGATTACCCTCTGTTTCGGGCAGCGGCGTAGCCGAGGGTTGCTCGACTACGCCGTTACTGGAATGAGTGGACTGACCATCTTGCGCGCCATTTTCAGCTTGCATTTGCCATATGATGACACCTGCAGTCGCTAAAACGATTAGCCAGATGGCAAGCACCCATTTTTTTGCGGTCATAGTCGACTGCCTTACTTTTGTATGGGCTGTAGTGGCATGAAAGCTTCGGTTGAAACTCCCATCTTTTTGGCTCGCCGAGCAATCTCTTCGTTATTCAGAATGGCTTGTTGGCGGCCACGGACCATCTTGTCAGATTCCATATTGGAATATGACGTCCGCTTGTCTGTGTCTGTCAAAAGTACCCGACCGAACACAGGTGGCTGATTGGGCATTTTGAAAGCAGCACATCCCTGGGGAAGTACTGCAACACGTTCAATGTCCAAATCCTCGAAACCGTATCGTTTCAGTGCGGCTGTATTGTCCTCGGTGTCAGGCTGGTTGAATATGATTCTTCCAGCAGTAGCATTGTTGATTGCCTGCGCCATGTTGTGCAAATTTGGATCACTGCCTCCGGCGCTAGTGATGTCACCCTCGTACTGAGTGGCGACGTATGTTGCGGTGTGAAGTGCACGATCGTCACGGGCATCTTCTGACATGAATCGCAGGCTGATCGCACTGCGTGCCAGCGCTTTGCCTGTTTCATCGCTGATAATCTGGTGTGGAACCATTTTAATCAGGCTTTTGTCATGCCTTGCGATCGTCCGCCATTTTGCAAAAACGGCTTCGGCAGCATCCTGTGCTTCCAGGTTCGTATCCCGCCACATAATGGTCGAGCAACGACTGGTGAGCTTGTCGTACATTGATGCTTCACCGCCAAATACTGCGCCCAATACGCCACGGGTTACTTGGCCTAGATAGCCTGCTACCTTGCCTGCGACGAATCGCAGTTCGGTCCAGCTCATGTTGCCAATGTAGACGTTCGCAATGGGTTGCATGCGCTGTTCCATGGTCGGGGCAATCCCTGGGTCTTTATGAATGGCATCCAAAAGTGAATTTGACTGGTAGTACTCTGTCACTTGGTCTACTGTCATATTCATGACGACGTATTCGAGGTGTTCTATGCTCGGTCGACGAAAACTGTTATTCAGCATCAAATAGACGCCGATTGCGATAACAGTTGGTTCGAATCCTTCCATTGGCTTCTTTTTAACGACTTCGCAAAGATTTACTGCGATGTCGACCATATGAACCACACTTTTAACGAGGGCATAATCAAATGGGTTGAACTTTTCAGCCCCACCCATTTCGATGATCGTGCCATGCATCGCTTCGGTGTACTTGTAGTATTCATTCATCTTGCGATCATGAATGAGCATTCGGGATTCGACAGGCTCTTCCTGTTCCGGATCGTCAAATGCTTGCAGATTGGCTACGCGTCGAGCAATTGCCTTCATCGTAGCTGTTTTACCCGCGTCCAGCTGGCCAGACAAAACGTAGCGCTTTGATGGTGCGCCTTGCTCTGTCTTTGCGGTGTAGGGGTCCATGTAGATGGGGAAGCCAAACCACAGTTCCTTTGCTAAAAGGATGCCTTTTCGGTGCGGGCTTGGCGCCATAACGAATGGTTGTGCCAATGCGGCGCTTTGCGTATCTCCAACGAATGTTTTGCCGTATGAACGAGTCATGTCACTCTCTCTAATGGTAGTGCGAATATGAATGGGTCAATTGTTAACGTTCAAAGATACCATGCAGGTTTCCTGCAACAGCATCTCAGGTATGGAATCAAGGATTAATTCGATAGCTGAAATGTAGTTGGTGGGGCCGGAGGTAGCGAAAAGAGTCATTAAGACCCGTTCAGCTACCTCCGGCGTTATCACATCCTTTGATAGTGGTTTATTCATTACATCACGCCGGTGAGTGCGCGCCATACCATACGGTAAAGCAGTGGCTCGAGCGTGCGCACTTCTTTGGCTTCAATTTCGTTGCAGCCGTCAAAGTACTCTAGCATCCCGTTGATCTCGTTTTGGAGTTCGCGGGGGCTGCTGGCTGCAACGGGAATCCAGTAGTCGTACAATTGCCGAAATTTGGTATTGTACGAGGTTTCCTCGTGCTCTTGCCGCTCACGGGCCTTGGCTTTTGCACCAGGCCGCAGACGCCCTGTTCCGAAAAAGTCACGTATTCCTTGCGAGATATCAATCATGATACCTGTCAGTAAATAGTCACCTTTACTTCGCATTGATTGCGTCACCATACTCACGGTACGATTTTTACTTGGACCGCCGAATAGTTGAAGCAGGTGAGTAGGACTCGCCGCTTCTGCCGTCGCAGTAATCCTAATCAGACCATGATGGGTCTTGTCTGTCTGGACATAAGATTTCGTCGTGCGAATGATCTTTTCTGGCCAATGACCCCATAACGTCAGCTTATGCTCTCTAGCCGCACGTCGGTAATCAGCCAGCTTGTGAGCATCCCAGGCTTCGCGGAAGTATTCACGCAAACCAGCAAGGTCTAGGATTTTTACGTCCTGTACTGTCCGGTTGTGTAGCATAGCTGCTGCGCGGGTCGCTATCTGAAGAATAGGTTCTTGTGCAACCTCGTCCTCGTACAGCGCTTCGTTGGATGCCTTTTTAAAGGGATTTCCGGCTTTACGACGGATTGTCACTACTGTCGCCATTGTTATCTTGGTGCATTGCTCCTGATTGAAGACATCGTACACCTCTTGATTGTAATCGTATTGCTCGGCATGGAAGCGGTCATCGTCGGTGACATTTTCCGCCTCATCGCCGTCTGCTACAATCTTTGGATATAGGTAGTTGCCATTGAAAGACACTTGTTCGAATGCTCGCTGCTGGTATTCATCCCACGGCCTAGGCCGCATGACAAAACCGACAGTTACCTCCAATCCGCGTTTGATACTGATCTTACTCAGATCATTCGCGATGCGTTGGTGCATATGCCACATGCCGCTAATACTCATGCTCGCGATATGCGATCCCGAGCCTGTAATGACGACACTAACCTCTTGAGGGTTGTCGACGTTGAATCCTAAGCCAACATTCCTGCCCGGAGTATCCGTGCGAGGTAGGTCTTTTAGTTGATAAATCAACGCTGACTTTTTTGATTTCGGCGTCCAGTTTTTTCCTCTTCGTACGTAGCGAAACCAAAGAGTCTCGGGTAGAACAAAAAAGAGTTGATCGTAGCGCCGCAAGTATTCTAGTTGCATCATAAGCAAATAGATCAAAGCGACGCCCAATATCAGGCCTGGCATGGCGATCAATCGATACAGTATCAAGGCTACGAGGCTGAGTACCCCTAACGCCGCCAGGTCGAACTGGGTCAATCGAAGAATCGACGCAGTTAACTTTCCAGGCAAACGCGTCCATTGTGATGGTGCAGTTGCTGAACTCATGTTCAACTCCTCCTATCTGGCGGTCATTTGGGATTAGACTTCAATATGGGTTTGGCAGCATCCGTTGCGGCTTTCACAATCGTACCCGCCTTTTCACCACCTCTGGCAGCTGCTACGGTGACAGCAGCGATCGCTGCGCCATCAATAGCAAGGTCCTTACCTTTGGTGATCATAGATCGGGACTGAGTTTCAGACTCTACGACCATAACTGGCATCGGCATGGCATTATTCATTTCCATGCGCACTGTATTTGCATCGACTGTCTGACCAGGTGCGAGTTTGGCTGTGACGTCTCCGGCAACCTCTGTGGTTCCACTCACAAGACTTTTGACGATGTCTGGAGTTTTGTAAAGAATGATGGCCGTTAGGCCGACAAAGACATATACCAGGACAATAGATATCATGGTGAGTGTCATCGTCATCCAGGGGCTGTCGGTGATGTTGAGCTCATAGCTGGCCCATTGGCCCAATTCGATCGCAAACTTACCGGCGGGTCTTCCAAATACGCTCGCAAGCAGGGTAGCTGCGAATGAAATTTGAAAAAACTTTTTACTTCTGGGTCCAAGAGGGGTCATTGCAACTGATAGTGGTAATATGATAACCATTGCTAAACGCAAGGTGTCAAAAGCGCCATACATCAATGCCATGGGTCCTATCGAAACCCCGAGTAAAAGGATCGTCAAAATGTCCCAGAATGGGCTGTCGAAGATCGGAACATTAAAGCCCGATCCATTAGACACTCCTGGTGGAGTGTAGAAGTCCGCCCGCTCCAATAAGTAGCTTTCGATGCTTTGCATGCCTATCCCGATGTCGTACCATGCGTATCCCAGCGTAGAAATAACTACAACAATGAGGAGTGCTTGGCCAAAATTTCGGAAATAGTTGCGTCTGATCATAGCTATGAACAAGACTACGATGACGACATACGTCGCTACTACTTCTGCATAACCCCAGCTGACGCCAAAGGTGGATTCTTGCAATACACTTAAGCCTTTTGGGCGGGTTGATATTATCGTTTGCACGAATGTTATCATCCCGTCAATCACTTTTTTCAGTGAATCCCGGAGGCCAGCGAGCAATATGTCTAAAATCATGACCTCTCCATTTCATGAGTAGGGGAAGTACTACCCATCAAGGCAGGGCGCCTTGATGGGTAGTACTGTCGGATTTAGCAGGATGTACCAGGCAGGGATGAGAAAACCGTTACCGCTGTGCCAAACAGCATCAACAGTACCAGCGGCCATACCACGAACGGCATGACCTTCACCCTTAGCTTGGGAACTGCAGCAACGAGAATCAAGAGAGCAAGTGCACCGAGCGCAATGATCGGTCCAAATACCTCTGCATATCCCCACAGCCGCCCCACGATGTCGTCGGGTCCAACCTTTAGTTTCGCATCTGGGCAGACTTTTGTAATCCCGGGTACGCTGGCGGTTGCCGGTGAGGCAACCATGCCGACGTAGACAGCAACGCAGATTCCGAGGAACCAGCTGCCGAGGCGTTGATAACGCATAGCAAACCCTTCTTTCTTGTCGGGTGAGCCCACCGAGGTAGGCTCACCAGTAAGGATTGTTCTGAACGTACGACGTACGGACATGACAATACTCCTTTCAGTGAGCGTCGACGGGTGCCGACTGGTCGGGTGCTTTTGCGCCCTTCTTCTGCTCTTCGAGTTGATTCCTCAACTCTTTAAGGCTGGGAAGTTCCGGGTTAGGCACAGGTGCTAGTTCCAGGATTGCGATGTTGACATCGACGTACGCGTAATACGTATCCTGTTGAATTGCCTTCAACTGGATTTTTGCCGCAGGCTTGATGGCATGATCAAAGGGTATTCCGAGGAAGTGACCTTTAAATTCCGCCAAGCGCTGAACAATCTTGTTGTCGATGTTAACGATGTGCAGAAAACGCCTGTAATCATCGACGTTTTCACCTTCTTGTATCCCGCTAATGACAACAACACCGTTGTCGACTTTGTCTTGATGACCATGTCGACGCAGGGTTTCCATCGTTTTACTGAGTTGCCGCAGTGAATCAGGCTCCCCTGTGAATGCCGTAAAGACATAGACGCCAGCCTTGCTGGCAATCTCTTGCGAGACAGGGGTTGTGATGTCATTTGGCGTATCGATGTATGGATAGCTGCTGTTGTCTTCGGCGATTTTCAGAATCGATGCGGCATCGTCGCTATTCAGGTGTGATGTCCGGTCAACGATGTTATCAGCGCTGACGACGAACACTCCATTTTCGGTTGGACGCGCGTAGTGTGCGAAATGCTTCCGATTTTTGATGCGAGGACCGATGTAGAGCAATTCACGAATTGTGACGGTGTTATTCACACCGACTTCAACATTTGATTTGCCGAGTCGTTCCCCGAGTGTACCTGATGCGGGATTAAGGTCGACTGCCGACACGTCTGCGCAGGTAACTTCCGACATGACATCGGCGCTAATTGCACAGGTCGTGGTAGTGGCGCTATCACCCTTAAGTCCCCAGAATGCAACGGTAGCACTGGGCTTTTCATCTGAAAGAACGCGAAGTGCGATGAAGCGTTGCGCGTTACGTATAACGCGATTTTCTTTGTCGATTTTCGCTTGTATGCGGCGCTGCTCCTCATCTCTTTGTTCTTGCAGGATGCGTTGCTCTTCCTTATTCAGTTTCGGCCAAGGTCGATTCGGATTGAAGGTAATGGTCTTCATGACCTCGTACCAGACTGCGCGGCCTCCAGACAATGGAACCGGGCGCTCCTCAAGAGGTGCGACCGTATCTTCTGGTGTTTGGACTTGCGATGCTGATGTGTCATTCGGCTGACCGCTTGGTGACACACCTACATGCGGGTCACGGTCTGGAGCTGCTGGTCGTTGATGTACTTCTACTGTCCCAACCGGTGGTCCGGCAGGTGCATATACTTGCTCTTTACCCATGGTTAGCTCCTGTAGCTAGAGTCGGATGCGAACTGTAATGTAATGTAAACCAAAAAGTTAAGATGCGTACTCGTGTCTCGAGTTCGCGTCTTAATTAAAAGGCGAACGAGATCTGAGTTCAGACGACTGTCTGCCGGATTTTTGTCCGGTTACAAAGCTGATGTATCAACATCAATTCTGTAATCGAATAACAATTACGGATTGGCTGCTTGAGTTGAATGTTTATCTTGTACTCACTATACTATGTTTTACGTATATTACAATCCATTTGTGTAATTATCGAATAAGTACTTTAATTTATACTAATAGCGTACTTAGCTAGCGATGTTACGCTATATAGGGCGGTTTGTTTAAATATTAGTATAACCAAAATAACAGACGCTGAATAGCGTATTAACCACATCATTCGTGGTATGGCGGCATATCATATGTATCCAGGTATAATTAGATATAGATATGAATGCACGACTTGAAGCCAAATTAAAAACATTACCACGATCAGCGGGGGTTTATTTTCATAAATCTGCTACAGGCGAGATTATTTACGTGGGGAAAGCGGCGGTACTTAAAAACCGGGTCCGGCAGTATTTTCAAAGTACGAATGATATGGATGTAAAAACGAGAGCGCTTGTTGCCGAAATCGATGATACTGATTGGGTTGAGACGGATAGTGAAATTGACGCCTTATTCCTAGAATCGGAAATGGTCAAACGGTATATGCCACGGTATAATATTCTGCTTCGTGATGACAAGTCACAGATGTTTGTGCGTATTGATATGAAAAGTGAATGGCCATATGTATGCTTTACGCGTAATCCCGCCGATGACGGCGCGGAATATTTCGGCCCCTACTATAATGGATTTGCGGTTAAAAAAGCATTACGATATCTGCGAAAGACCTTTCCGTATTTCACCAAGCCTCGCGATAGCGGAAGGCCTGATCTGGATGTGCACTTAGGGTTAAGCCCTGGCGCGACGACAACGGCAAATGAGTATCGGGCTAACCTGCGTAATTTGGTGCGCTATCTAAAAGGCGAACGCGTCGCATTAATTCGCGAATTAGAACGAGACATGAAAACTGCCGCAGGAATGCATGATTTTGAAAAGGCGGTCATATATCGAAATCGATTAAATAACCTTCGCGAGCTGCAGCGGCGGATTATGTTTGGCGACAAAGAATTTATGGATATAAGCAAAGACAAGGCGTTAGGGGACCTGCGCGACTTACTGACGCTAAAAAAGCTTCCCGCCAGGATTGAAGGATACGATATTTCGCATATGAGCGGTACAAATGTCGTCGCCAGCATGGTCGTTTTCAGTAACGGCGCAAGTGACAGAGCTAACTATCGCAAATTTAAGACACGCATCGAGCATAATAATGATTTTTATAATATGCACGAAACACTGACACGTAGGTTAAGTGACAAGAATATAAAAACATGGGGATGTCCTGACCTGATTCTGATTGATGGAGGTAAAGGACAGCTAGACGCTGCATTGCAGGCGCGTGACGAACGCGAGCAAACGAAAATTCCTTTTATCGGCCTGGCAAAACGCGAAGAACAAATTGTCATTCATCATCAAAAATCCGGGGTAGTATTGAATAAGCAGAAACTACAGGAACTCGACGGGTATGTCACAGTTACCGAAGACTTTACACTAATTAACCTCCCTCATAGTACGCATATCATTAAATTA
Organism: Candidatus Saccharimonadota bacterium; assembly: GCA_028289095.1. Taxonomy (GTDB): domain Bacteria; phylum Patescibacteriota; class Saccharimonadia; order Saccharimonadales; family Saccharimonadaceae; genus UBA6022. The sequence continues at coordinate 6,772 of JAQGGY010000061.1, read as the reverse complement.
CTGCAGCGTATACGTGATGAATCGCATCGCTTTGCTGTTAGTTATCACACGGTACTGAAGCGTCAAAAGCAGACCGCTAGTTCGCTTGATGATATCCCGGGGATCGGTCCGGCGACGCGCAAAAAATTAATTAAGACATTCGGCAGCCTGCGCGGCGTGAAACTGGCAACTTCGCAGCAGTTGGAGGCGGCGGTAGGCCCTGCAAAGGCACGGATACTATCACGATATTTGTCGGCGTCATAACACTTGTGCTATATTTAGGCTATTATCTAATACGCAAAAATCAAAAAAGGATATCATTATGAGCCAAGAATATAAGCGGCGTTCCAGAAGGGGTTTTACTATCGTAGAACTAATCATGGTTATCGCAGTACTTGGCCTGCTAGCAGGCATCATAGCGGTCGGTTATGGGTCGTGGCGGGCAAAGGTAGCCAAGGATGAAGTTCGATCAGATTTAACGCAAGCGGTAACTGCGATGGAAAATGCCCGTAATTATAGCAATGGGTATCCTTCCGCGATTCCTAGCAGTTTTTCCGCTAGTTCAAACGTAACCGTGTCATATATAACAGGCGATCTGTCGAATTACTGCATCGAGGCTCGAAGTACGGCGCAGCCTTCGATTTCATACTTTGCTAATACGGCGATAGGTAAATCTGATCCACGCCCTGGTGACTGTTTGAATGGAGAGACGGTTCCATCCGGTCAGGTCATCGCAAAACAAGTTACCGTGTCTACTCTCGCGGGCGGTCTGAGTAGTTGTACAGACGGTACCGGGTCGGGTGTAGGCTTTGGATATGTCTATGGTTCAGCCGTTGATAGTATTGGGACGGTGTATGTAGCGGATGCAGATTGTATGAGTATTCGTAAAGTTACTTCTAGCGGCGTAACGACGGTTTTTGCTGGCAGTTTAGGTTCCAGTGGTTCGACAAATGGTACTGGCGCTAGTGCGAGATTCAATTTTCCAACCTATATAACAATAGATGCTAGCGGAGTGCTGTATGTCTCAGATAAAGGCAATCATAAAATACGTAAAATTACCCCAGCTGGTGTCGTAACGACGCTGGCGGGGAGTGGTGTCGCTGGGTTTGCCGACGGTACTGGAGCGGCGGCGCAATTTAATAATCCAGCCGGGATAGCTGTCGATAGTAGTGGTAATGTGTATGTCGCGGACACTACCAATGCAAGGATTCGTAAGATTACCCCAGCTGGTGTCGTGACGACGCTAGCTGGGAACGGTACTGTTGGTTTTGCTGACGGTACGGGTGCAAACGCACGATTTAGTAGCGTGTATGCTTCGGATGTTGCAGTAAATAGCTCAGGTATGCTGTACGTTGCAGATACTGGCAATAACCGCATACGTCAGATAACCCCCAGTGGTACAGTGACGACGTTAGCCGGTAACGGCACGTACGGCTATGTTGACGGCGCAGGATCTGTAGCGCAATTTAGGGGTCCCCAGGGCATAGCAGTTGATAGTACAGGGGGTATCTATGTTGGCGATAGCGGTAATAATCGCATTCGTTATATAACGCCTAGTGGCACTGTGACAACATTAGCCGGGAACGGAACGAGCGGCTATGTTGATGGCGCTGCATCATCTGCGCAGTTCAGATGGGTGTCTGGTATTGATGTAGACAGTGCAGGTGGTCTTATTGTCTCCGACTATAATAATCGTCGAATACGTATTATCCGCTGATGAAAGCATCCTTCTTTTCCGATAACCGTCGGCGCTTAACCGAAAAACTAAATGGCGGCGTGATCGTGTTATCAGCATACGCACAAATGCAACGCGGTAATGATATGGCGTTTACATTCGAACAAGAAGCAAACTTTTGGTGGCTCACTGGCGTCGACTATCCTAACTGGTGGCTAATTATGGATGGTGCGCGCGGAAAAAGCTGGCTAGTTGCGCCGCAAATTAGTGCATCCCATGAAATATTTGATGGCAGCTTGTCGGCGGATCGCGCCCAAGAGATCAGTGGCGTTCACGGCATACTGTCATATGACGAAGCGCATGACATGCTGCGTGATTTGGCCAAAAAACACAGCGTTGTATATGCACTAGGTGAGCAGCCGCACGCCGAGTATTTAGATTTTACGTTGAATCCGGCTATTAAATCTGTTCGTGACTATGTTGCTAGGACGTTTACTACCGTACAAGATTGCCGCCGGGAATTGGCCGAGTTGCGCGCAATCAAGCAGCCTGACGAAATTGTCGCTATGAAAGCGGCTATCGCCGTTACGATTGATGCTTTCGAAATCGTAAAAAAGAAGTTAGATACATGTAATTACGAATATGAAGTTGAGGCAGAATTTAACTATTATTTTCGTACGCACGCAGCGGATGGTCATGCGTATGATCCAATCGTAGCAGGTGGTAAAAATGCATGCACGCTGCATTACATCGCCAATAGCGATAAATTAAAAAAACGTCAACTGTTGCTAATGGATATCGGTGCCCGATCTGGCGGGTATGCGGCGGATATTACTCGTACGTATGCCTATGGTGAGCCGACCAAGCGACAAATTGATATACACACGGCAGTGCAGACTGCGCAACAGGCAATCATCAATCTTATTCAACCCAACATTACAGTCGAACAATATCAACAGGACGTTGATAAGATTATGATCGAGGCGCTTTTGCAAGTCGGATTGATGTCGAGCCGCGACGATCTTGATAGTTATCATAAATATTTCCCTCATGCCATTAGCCATGGACTAGGTGTGGACGTCCACGATAGCCTTGGGTCGCCAAAATATTTACAGCCTGGCATGGTTTTGACTGTCGAGCCGGGTATTTATATCCCCGAAGAATGTATTGGCGTCAGAATCGAAGATGATATTTTAGTAACGGCCTCTGGTAACGTAAATATGAGCAAGCGGCTCTCGACAGATCTGTAAAAAATGACTACAATAGAGGATAGTTTATGAAAAAACAACTTTACTTGTTTATCCTTCGTTGGATATTGAATTCGTTTGGACTGTGGGTGGCAGTACGCATCTTTGGTACCGGCTATAGCGATGCTGAACTGACCGCAAGTACGTGGGTATTTTTAGGTGCAGGATTGATCTTTTCAATTATTAATGCAGTGCTTCGTCCAATCGTCATCATTTTATCGCTTCCCGCTATCTTAGTGACACTGGGGTTATTTATGATCGTCGTGAACGGATTAATGGTATACATATCATTAAAACTTGCACCCGGCTTACATATGACATTCCTGTATTCTATGATTACGGGAATAGTCTTAAGTCTGGTAAACTATATAGTTAGTGGTGCACTAGAATTGCAATATATGCGTCAACGGGAGAGACAATAATGAATATCGATACTATCTTACAAATCGTAACAATTGGTTCAGCTTTGCTGATGATTTTGGCAATTTTGCTACAGCAGCGCGGTGCAAGTTTGGGCGCCGGTTTTGGTAGTTCGGGTGAATTATATACGACCCGCCGCGGACTTGATAAAAACTTATTTGAAGTATCGATCGTTTTAGCGGTTGTCTTTATCTTGTCTATCTTGGTTGGCTTACTTTTGCCATCTCTTGGCGCTTAGGGGGTATCTATGGCAAATGACAAACGTGGGTGGCAGCAACTTCAAAAGCTAAAGCAGCTACAAAACATAAATTTTGATAGAAAAAAGTTGTCAAAGCGTGTTAAAAAGGCCGAAGGTGCTACCATGCGTCATGCGCATAAATTTATTGTCGGTAGGCTCGATAACATGCGTGACGTGCGTCGACATATTCTTGGTTGGTTGACGCTTGTCGGTGTTATGATTGCGATTGTCGCCCTTCAGCTAATGTGGTTTCAGCAAAGTTATCGTACAACGACCGCAGCAACTGGTGGTACCTATGCCGAGGCGTCTCTGGGTCCAATCGACACTCTGAATCCGCTTTATGCTGCAACGAATGCCGAAGTTGCCGCCGGACATTTATTATTCTCGTCATTATATACGTACGACGAATCCGGACACTTGCGAAGTGATTTGGCAAAAAGTGTCCAAATGGATACCACTGGCACGATATATACGGTAAAAATTCGTCCAGATGCGGTATGGCATGATGGTCGCCGCGTGCATGCGAATGATGTTGCGTTCACTGTTAACCTGATTAAAAATCCTTCAACACGTTCACCGCTGCGCAGTAACTGGCAGGATGTCATGGTAAAGGCACTTGATGATACGACACTTCAATTCCAATTGCCTGCATCGTACGCTGCGTTTTCGCACGCATTGACGTTTGCTATATTACCCGAACACATTTTGGGTAAGGTTGAGCCAAGTGCGATTCGCGAAAATGTTTTTAGCCGCGCACCAGTCGGAAGCGGTCCGTTTAGTTTTCGTTTGTTGCAAAATGTCGGTACGACAGCGCACCGTGCAGTGCACATGTCAGCCTTTGAGGGCTATTACAAAGGAATGCCGCTTATTAACCGCTTTGAAGTACACGCTTTTAACGAGCAAGGTGATATTGTAAAGGCTATCAAAACAGGGCAAGTGAACGCCGCGGCCGATCTGTCCTCGTCGCATCTGACGCAGGTAGATACAAAAAATTATACTGTTGTTTCGCGGCCAGTTAACGCAGGGGTGTATGCCTTGCTAAATGTCGATAAGCCAATCCTAAAAGATAAAGTTGTACGTCAAGCCTTGCAGTTAGCGACTGACCCGCAAGTTATCCGCAAAGGTTTGGAAGTGAAAATTCCATCAGCAGAACATCCAAAAGATCGCTCGCGTGATCGTTTATTGACTAAACCTGCGCTTGATCTGCCGTTTGTAAAGGGTCAATTATCAGGTGCAGATATTCCTGTTCGTCCACAATACAATATCGTACGTGCGGGCGAGTTGCTTGATTCTGCTGGGTGGAAGATGTCGGGCGGTTTACGTAAAAATGACGCCGGTCAACTACTGTCATTAAATGTCGCCACAACAAAAAATTCCGGATATGAAAAATCATTAGAAATCCTTGTTGGGCAATGGCGTCAACTAGGTATTACGATCAATACCAATGTCGTCGATACAAACGACCCATCCAGTAACTTTGTGCAGAACGTGTTACAGCCGCGTAGTTATGATGTTTTGCTGTATGAACTTGCGATCGGTGCCGACCCTGATGTATACGCCTATTGGCATTCGTCTCAGGCTAATCAAAATGGATACAACTTTTCAAACTATAAAAATGATACAGCCGATGCCGCATTAGCTAGCGCTAGGACTCGTGTCGAAACCGACCTGCGTAATGTAAAATACAAAGCATTTGCCAAGCAGTGGCTTGATGACGTTCCTGCGATTGGACTATACCAATCGGTCGCAGAATATGTTGCGAGCAGAAAGGCACAGACAGTCAATGCAGATACGCAACTCGTTTCGTCCAATGACCGTTATGCTAGCATCCTATACTGGAGCGTCAACCAAGAATCGGTTTACAAAACCCCTTAACCCCGTTATAATCATCCAGGTTAAATACTCTCATGCGCGGATGGCGGAATTGGTAGACGCGTCAGCTTGAGGGGCTGGTGTCCTTCGGGACGTGGAGGTTCAAGTCCTCTTTCGCGCACCAAATAAAATAGAGATCTTCGGATCTCTTTTTTATTTGTTCGTAGCTCTACGAAATCACTTGCCATCTGCTATAATATCTAAACAGATGGCGCGTTGACGGAACGGTTACGTGGAGGTCTGCAAAACCTTTTAAATGGGTTCGACTCCCATACGTGCCTCCATATGGTATATTAATTTATACGAAGTTACATGCGCGGATGGTGGACTGCGTGAGACGCAAGTTAAAGTAGGTACTGTGTCGGACAAAACAAGAAAAGCTGCGATGAACATCAACGCTTACGGAACATTAATATGCGCGGATGGTGGAATTTGGTAGACACGAGAGACTTAAAATCTCTTGACCAATAGGTCGTGCGGGTTCAAGTCCCGCTCTGCGCACCAGAATTGATCAGACTCGGCCCAGCAATGGGTCGAGTTTTTTCGTTATAAATGTTACAATAGAAGTATAAAATAGTGAATATACATAAGGGGATATAAGAAATGTTAGGACTTTGGATTGTACTGGGAATTTTAGCCGTAGTAGGCATTTTCTTGTGGGTCACTTATAACGCTTTAGTGACGCTAAAGATCCGCGTTGATGAAGCATGGAGCGATATTACCATTCAATTAAAGCGACGATTAGATCTAATCCCAAATTTAATTAATAGTGTCAAAGGCTATGCCGCACACGAATCTGGTGTTTTTCAGGCTGTTACCGAAGCACGTGCAAATGCGTTGAATGCCCAGGGTGTCAAAGAAACAGCTGAAGCTGAAAATATGTTCGAGGGTGCGCTAAAAAGCTTATTTGCCGTAGCAGAAGCATACCCTGATCTAAAGGCTAATGAAAATTTCTTGCAACTACAGCAAGAGCTTGTCGATACTGAAGACAAAATTCAAGCATCGCGCCGTTTCTATAACGGGGGTGTACGTGATCTAAATACAAAGATCCAAGTTTTCCCTAACAACATGTTTGCAGGTATGCTTGGTTTTACGCAACGTGAATTCTTTGAAGTAGAAGATATGGCATCTGTCGAAAAACCAGTTGAAGTAAAATTCTAATAGAGGACTAGCATCGGTTATGTATAACGCAGTCGCCGCCAATAAACGTAACACAGTCATCATTATGGCTGTGTTTGTTGGTTTGATTGGAGCGATTGGATGGGCAGTTAGCTATGTTAATGGTAGCCCCTCAATGGCATACTGGGTTATTGGTGGCGCTACAGTCTATGCATTGATTCA
>JAQGGY010000027.1 GCA_028289095.1 Candidatus Saccharimonadota bacterium | reverse complement strand
AGAACTCACGTCCACGCATTAAGCCGCTTTTACTACGGAGTTCGTTGCGAAACTTGATCTGAAACTGATACGGATACACCGGCAAATCTTTATAGCTACTAATAAAACTTTTCATCAGCTTTGTCAGTGGCTCTTCATGCGTTGGCGCCAAGCCTAATTCACTGCCGTTAGCTAGCTTCGTCTTGAACCATACATCCATCACTTGATCGTCCCAGCGGCCAGAAGCTTCCCAGACGTCTTTTTGTTGTAATGCTGTCAGACTCAACTCGTTGCCGCCAATACCGTCCATCTCTTCGCGGATGATGTCGATAATTTTATTTAGAACGATCTTTCCAAGCGGCAAATAATCATATACACCAGCCATTTCTTTATTAATAAATCCGGCGCGGATTAACAACTGGGCATTTTTAGCCACCTCGTCACCTGGCGCAGTTTTGCTGGTTTTTGTAAATAATTTTGATACTCGCATACTAATTTCTCCTAAGTTACGCTACATTGAATCATCGATAAATATAAAAAGAGACTACCGACTAAGCGGCAGACGTACAAGGAAAGATGGTATTAATTGCATCATCATCACCCACCTATTGTAGATAATAACGCCGGATTAATAAAGAGTAGATAAAATGCCAGGCCATTCTTCAACATATGCAATACGATACCCGCCCAAATACTGCCCGTCACTTCACGTAGACTACACATCATGACGCTCAATATAAATACATCCAGACCAACGTTTGCGCCAGCCAGTAAACCGCTGTCCCACTTCATATGCAACAAGCCGAAAAGTATGCTGGTAATCAAAACAGCTACCCATATCGGTACCGATTTTCGCAACTTACCATACAGATACCCGCGGAAAATTGCTTCCTCGGCGATAGGCGCAATTAACACTAGTGTGAGAAATGCCAACACATATTCATACCCGAGCGTCAGATCCTCAAAACCAATGTCTTGTGTTTCAGATGCGTTAAATCCCGACACTAGCTGCGATACGGCATACATAGTCAGACCTGATACAAGTAGATAAATAACAAACCCTGCTGGTGCTAGCCCCAAATCCATCCACGATGGTAATCGAGTCAATCCAACATCTTTGCGCGTCGTTTTAAAGCCTTTCACCCACAATGGAAAACTGACAATAATGCCAAAACAAAGTAAATAGATTACCGCGGCTGCAGCCGTTTCAAGGACTGACGAGCTTATCGCATTAAAATCTATACCGACTGATCGAAGGCCCATAATAACGGCGACGACTAGCATCTGCGCAAACACAAAGCTGATAAATACCCACACTGGCAAAGCGATGGCTAGCCACCACCGATACGCCCCGCGCTTTTTCACCGCAGGGGCCACAGCATCAGGTTTATTTGAAGAGTTTTCCGACATCTGCAATCGTCACAATTATAATTAAACCTAGTAATATCACGAACCCAATCGACTGAATCTTTTCTTCGATTTCCTTCGTGAGTGGTCTTTTAAGCAATCGGAAGATAGCCATCGTAAACCATCGGCCGCCATCTAGCGCAGGGATGGGCAATGCGTTCATGACCGCTAATGTCAACGACACGATCGCGGTCAAAAAGATTAGCTGCGTCAGGCCAGCCTGTTCAGCTGCAGGAAAAATCGTCCCCAGGATACCGATTGGTCCGGCGACACTATTGCCTGCTTTTTCCAAGTTTTTTCCTGCTACTTCGCGGACTTCTGGATCAAAACTGAACTGCAAAAATAAGCCCGAGAAAAAGTCGACAAATAAGTGACCAAGGCTTTGCAACGTAACATAAGTAAACTGCGCGGTCGTTACAATACCAACAATTGGCGCCGACCAGCTGGCTTGGATTTGCTCCCGCTGACCTGAACTAACACCCAAATAGCCTTCTTTGCTATCATTTCGAAGTGTCGCAGTCGTCGTGTGTTCAACCCCGCCCCGGGCATAAATAATCTCTACATCCTTACCTTTGTTCGCTTCTGTCGCCGCTGACAGATCAGCTGATGAAGCAACACCACGGCCAGCGAAACGCACGATTTGGTCGCCAGTTTTCAGGCCAGCTTTATCTGCGGGCGAGTCATTCGCCACAAGGTTCAGTTCGATTGGCTTTTTAACAATTGTCGTGTCGTTTGCGACTGAGAATTGATTAGGAAGAATTTTTGGTAGGCCCGTCCATGCTAATACCGTCAATAGCAATGCTGCTACAAACCAGTTAATTAATACGCCGGCTAGCAGAATACGAGTCTTTTGCCAGAAGGTCGCCGCCCCATAGTCACCTTTTTTATTAGCAGCGTCATGCTCACCCTGTAATTTGACAAATCCGCCCAGCGGTAACCAGTTCAACGTAAATAGCACGCCATTTTTTAGCTTTTTCGCCCAAGCGCGTGGAGGAAAACCAATCCCGAACTCTTCTACGACCACCCCATTACGACGCGCAAGAATTGCATGTCCCAGTTCGTGTACACTCACCAAAAAGACCAAAATTAAAATGCCCACAATAATGCCAAAAAGTAATTCCATTTATCCTCCAAATCGTCGGCTGCGCCGTGAATATTCTTCTAGTATACCTGTGACATCGTCTTTTGTCATGTCTGGCCAAAACTTTTCTATAAACATAAGCTCGCTATAGGCACTACGCCATAACATAAAGTTGCTGAGACGCTGTTCGCCACTTGTTCGCACGACAATATCGATTGGCGGCACGTCAGGTGCGTATAGATTTTGCGCAATCAGCTCCGGCGTAATCTGGTCTACGTCAACACCAGACTGAACAATTTTTTTGCACGCATCCGCAATTTCAGCCTGACCCCCGTAATTTAGACACAAAACAAACACGCCGCCAGTCATTCCAGCGGTCTTTTCTTCGGCTTGATCGATAATCTTGTTTACCTTATCACTTAAGCGCTCGCGCGATCCGATAATCCGTAGCTGTACGTTATTGTCGATAAATGACTGCAAGTCCATCTTGAACGCATAGGTGATCAACCCCATTAGCTTTGACACCTCGTCTTCGCTGCGTTTCCAGTTTTCAGTCGAGAATACATACGCAGATGCATACTGAACGCCATTCTGTAATGCGGCAAATGCCACTTCTTTTAGCGCTTCATAGCCCGCACGGTGTCCTTCATACGTTGGCAGTCCACGCGCTTTTGCCCATCGGCGGTTACCGTCGACGATAAAGCCGATGTGTTGTGGGATAGATGTCTGTTCAGCCACGACTTAAATACTCCTCAAGTAACGCAATATCTAGCCTATCCTTATCACTGGATCGCTTTCGCTTCCATTCAATAGTAAATCGAGGATTAGCAAATCGCACCCCATCAACCGTGACTCCTCCGTCGTATAACTGACGGAAATTAGGAACACCTTCACTTCCCCACGATAAGAACGCTTCGACGTCACCTTTTGTTATGATTGGTTCGTTATGCTTCGTTGATAATTGCCATTCAGCATTCCGACTCAGCTCGTCTAATAAAGCAGGTGTCATAACTAAGTCGACATCGCCCGCCGAGCGTAACCCTAAAGCATCCAAAATCCCACCTCCAATAACAACCGTCTGATCAAGAGGTAAATTCAGTGACTTGACCCGAGCGATAATCGACATTAGATTGTCAAAATATCCTTTTCTTTGGCGCTAAAGATCGCTTCAATCTGTGCCTGGTAGTCTGACATTAATTTGTCGATTTCTTTTTCGACACGTTTAACATCATCCTCGGACAGTTCTTTGGCGTCCTTTTTGCGCTTTGCATCTTTCAAAGCGTCCTGGCGGATGTTTCGCAGTGCAATACGCGTTTCTTCAACCTTATCAGCTGTTTGTTTTACTAATTGCTTGCGACGTTCCTCAGTAAGTGGCGGCACCGGTACGCGGATGATGCGACCATCGTCGCTAGGGTTAAACCCAAGTGATTGATCAGCGCGAATTGCAGCGGCAATCGGCTGCACATTGCTAGGATCAAATGGGGTGATCTGTAGCATCTGGGGTTCTGGAGCAGTAATATTCGCCACTTGGTTGAGCGGTGTGAGTACGCCATATGCATCAACCTTGATGCCGTCGAGCATGCTTGGGTGCGAGCGCCCCGTACGCACTTTGCGCAGCTCTTCTTCGAAGTGTTCAAGCGTGCTGGTCATTTTTAATTCATAAGTATCGGTATCAAACATAATTTTCCTCGTTTTATTCTGTCGTAATTATAGCAAATATAGCGTTTAAATAGTAAAAACACCGCCGAAGCGGTGTGTATGGAAGATGGCTAGTGAAATATATTATTCATTCCTTTTGCCTACATAAGAAAACCCGGCCATTCCTAGCCGGATCTTCCATATTGGACGAAGGTGAATGTTCTCGTCACTTTTTCGCGATTATACTAGTCGCCTAGCCGCGATGGAAAAGCCTATTTACGATATTGCTACCGAGGAATTTTCCTGTACTTGTAGTTAATTGTTCAGCATGCTGGTCATTCAATGCCTTTTCGTTGATTTCGGCTGGCGTTAAATCACGTAGTATTGAGTTTCCAGATTCGATATTCGCATCACTCGGATCAAACACTTTTGTCGCGTTGTTCTGTTCGTCAATCGCCTGGACTGATTCTGCAAACGTTTTTTGACCATCTTGGTGCTCAGTAAAATCGAACACAGATTCGGCTGGCTCATCCGCTTTGGCAGGTTCAGCGACATCCGGCTGGTTATACTTACTATAATCAAATACAGATTTGGGCTGACTTTCGTTAGTTGGCGTAGGTATAGGTTCCATTATTTTTCCTTTTTTTGTTTTAGCTTATGCTTTAGATTCATAATAGCTTATTTATCCTTTTTTGTCAAGTCAATCATAGGCAATAATTAACAAATTAAAGCGCCCCGACCACTTTCAGATATACATCTGAAAGTGGTCGGGGCTATTCTTTATAGATTTAACTATTCATTCATTCATTTATTTATTGCCAGGTGGCGTTTCGCAGAACAGCCCGAAGGTTGTCTAATGACACTTCATCTGCGCTCGTACGCTTTGTAGTTACTAGCACGTCACGATTTGCGACATACCAGTAATGCACTACTTCAACACCCGACTGTCCAGCTGAACAGTTCTGAATATAGTAATCAGTTGCTACCCCGTCGATGTCGAAAGTTTCGACTAGCTGCAACGGTGAAGGCGCGGTCGTTGTCGATTGAGTACATCCGGTCTGGGCAATTGTTGCAAGCGGATCATCACCATATGTCGTCATTCCATAGTCTGAATCAAGATTAGCTATAAAAATGTGCGGACACTTAGCGGCAATGTCTTTACAAAGCGAATGATCAACAATATTCTCGACCTGCCCCGGTATACTCTGAGCACCCTCCCAAACATTCAAATACGTCATTGTCAATTTATTAAATAACGTGACAATGCGTCCTGTTGGCACGGGCGGTCGTGTAGTACTACTAAGGTATTCTTCAACACCCTGCTTAACCGATTCTTGAACATAACCGGTTTTGTACATACCATTGTGCGAGCATTGACCACCTTGAAGACTAGTGTTTACACCTTGTCCATAACGGCGTAAATCACAACTAAATTCAAACTTTCCGTCACCTTTTCGAGTATCAGTAAACTCTGCAGTCGCAGAATCAACCCCAACGACAAGGTCACTTGTTCCTTCTTTCACAATATCCGTATAAAACAGCTGGACGAAAATTCTTGTGTTGCCTGCAATTGCCCTGACGGGAATATTTGCTGGAAATGGGGGCAAGGCTTGCAACTCTTTTGAGCCTACTCCCAGACCTTTCAACGCCAAGTTCGCAAGACAGTCATCTGCAGATACGAAGATTGATAGGATTGGAACAAAATTGGCTACGGCAGACCGACAAACAAATGTAGCCGTCTGCGTACCGATATTGCCCAAGCTACTGCCTTTATGAGGAGTACCGAGTGTAATGACTAGTCCAATTTGATCAGCAACTTTTCGACCATCAACGGTCTGGCTGGCTGCATACCGAGTTGCCAATCCGCCCATCGAGTGCCCAATAACAATTACCTTGCCTTTGCCTCCATTTTTCAATGAAGTCTGCGCCAGGCAATCGATAGTGTTTGCGAGACTTGGCCCGATGGCTTGATTAGTGACCCATTGAGAGTGAACCGCACTGTAATCAAAATAAACGGGATCTATACCGTCTATGTCTTGTAGAACTTCAGATAATGATCCGGAACCACGCCAAATATCTGCATTTGAATTAAACCCATGCACCATTAAAACTGGCACCTTTGAGCCAAATTCACTCTTACATCTTACGTGACTACTGGCACTTGCCATCTGAATATTACCAAATGACCCACAGATTAAAAATATGAGTACCGCTAAACTGCTGATACGCATCGCAACTCTGTTTCTCAACTGCCTCAGCCTTTCTGTTCGGTCGTGTAGATCAGCCACTGGTCGTTAATAAACACAAGGCCGAGTATAAATCGTGCATCAAGTGTGCCGCCAACAACAGCATCAACTTGACCATAGCCATCCGCATCAACCGTAAAGGTATCATGCTGGATCGTTAATGTCGCACCATCAGGCAAAACTTCATTGCTGGCCCACTCACCGTCACGTAGCCCTGGAGCGAGTGCTTGAGCCTGCTCGTTTTTATCAGAGCTGCCAAGTAACCTTTCTAATGCTTGCGCATTCTCACTAGTGAGTGAAGGCGCTTGAGTTGTCTGTGCCGGCAAAGGATCTTCAGACAAAGTCGTGTTATTGCTAACAAAGAAAAAGATTGCAGCAGCGATAATAATAACTGCACAAAAAAACGCAAAAAGCATTTTTCGCTTCATACTCATACCTGAACCCACTATTTCTATAATATAACGTACAATCTTAATAGTTTTCTATTGAAGATTGCGCTAATTTTAACATAAAAAACCATTTTATTCAAATATGATACTATAGCTTTATATGAAATCAGTATCGTCACAACCTAAAAAATCTCGTAAAAAAATATATATCATTGGCACAGTTGTCGGCGCATCCTTACTAGCGATACTATCCTGGTGGGCCTATACTGCCATCGTGTCATACCCGCTCGGAGAAAAGCTTGAGTATATTGGTAAAAAAGATACGGGTTGTTATATAAACCTTGTCATCTGCGACTCAAATCCAAGTACAACTTATTATTACGCGACTGACCTTAATCAAGATCAGTTAGTAACGTACTTTCACAAAGCATCCCACCTAGAAACTCAAGATTCGGCTGTAACATCCAGTTCCGGCTATACGTACGATTACATAACATTCCGTGCGCCCGATACGAATAGCATAATAGATATTTCCTACTACAACGATGCAAATCTAATAGTGCGAGATATGAGGCTGGAATCTACCTCCAAAAAACACGTCATTTCTTTAGATGCTAAATACTACAATACCCTACAAGACTCGCTATAAAAGTGTCGATTACTAAACGAATAAAAAAACCGACTAACTAGTAGCCGGTTTTTTATTTAGATCGTACGTATCTTATGCAGTCACGCCAAGTTCAATTCGCTTGAATTGGCTAACACGAATGTTTTCGCCGCTTTTTGCGATTTGATCTTTGATACGACCCTCGACAGTCATGCTGTCATCAAGGATGTATGTCTGGCTCATCAGTACTTTTTCTGCAAAGTGTTTTTTGAGCTGGCCTTCAACAATTTTTTCACGCATTTCTTCAGGTTTCTTTTGAAGTTCTTCGCTGGCAAGTAATTCCGCTTTTACGCGTTCAATTTCTTCAGCTGGAATATCTTCTTGTGAAACGTATTCCGGTGACATCGCCGCAATCTGCATAGCGATTTGGTGTGCAAGTTCCTTGAAATCATCAAGGCGAGCAACGAAGTCCGTTTCGCAGTTTACTTCAACGACAACGCCGATGCGGTTTGAGTGCACATAGCTATCGATCACCCCTTCACGGGTTTCGCGGTCGCCTTTTTTCTCGGCCTTTGTTAGGCCTTTTTTGCGCATTTCTTCTAGTGCTTTGTCAAAATTACCATCAGCTGCAACAAGCGCAACCTTGGCGTCAGTCAAACCAACACCAGTAAGTTCTTTTAGCTTTTTAATGTCATCAATAGAAACGCCCATTATTATTTCTCCTCAGGTTTATCAGCTGGTTTTTGTGAGCCGGCGCCTTCAGCGACTGCGGCTGTAAAGTAATCAAGTAGCAATTGCACACCCTTGATAGCGTCGTCGTTGCCTGGAACAACATAGCCGATATCGCTAGGGTTAGCGTTTGTATCAACAAGTCCAACAACTGGAACACCAAGTGTCTTTGCTTCTTTAACTGCATTTGCATCAGTGATAACGTCGATAACAACGATTGCACCTGGCTTGCCATTTAGGTCTTTGATACCGCCGTATTTAACGTTCAGTTCATCGATTTCTTCCTGGAAGCGCTGTACTTCTAGTTTGTTGTAGCGCTTTTCAAGGTCACCCGCTGCCATTCGCTTTTCAAGATCTTTTAGTTTCTTGATTTGCTGAGTAACAGTGTCGACGTTTGTCAGCATGCCGCCAACCCAACGTTCAGTAACGTATGGTTGGTTGATTTTTTCAGCTGCAAGACGGACAATGTCTTTTGCTTGCTTTTTTGTACCAACGAATAGTACTTGTTTACCACTTGCCGCTACTTTTGTAAGGAATGGTAATGCAACATCTAGGCCTTCAACTGTTTTAGTCAGGTCAATGATGTGGCTGTCTTGGCGCTTACTGTGAATGTAAGGTGCCATCTTAGGGTGCCAACGGCTCGTTTTGTGTCCAAAGTGGACTCCAGCTTCGAGCAAAGCTTTAATATCGACATCTACTGCCATAATTGTTTACTCCTTGTTTCCTCGCCGTCCGCTCTGAGTATTCAGAA
>JAQGGY010000024.1 GCA_028289095.1 Candidatus Saccharimonadota bacterium | reverse complement strand
AAAAAACTACTTGCCGTTATTGAGAAACTTGCTGGCTAAAGTATCAGCGTAACTGGACAGCCAAGCCTCTATTTGGTACAGTAGTTTGGAGTTTGCAGTAAGAAGACTGATGACACTCAAATCAGTTCACCTGCAACATATACAATTGGTCTTATCGTCTAACGGTTAGGACATCAGGTTCTCATCCTGGCAATCCGGGTTCGATTCCCGGTAAGATCACCAAGTAAAATACCCATCCCTGCGATGGGTATTTTACTTGGTGAATCTACGCGGCGAACCGAACCCGGATTGGGCCAGCAAATCTGGCGCGAAATCCTGGTTCGTGCAGCGCCGTGCAGCAAAATTAGCTTGCTCATTTTGCAAACAAGCGGAAATAGGGAGCAAGGCGACCGCCTTCCCGGTAAGATCGCCATAGAAAGAGCGTTACATTCGTGGTGGCACTTTTTCTATGGATAGATTTGTCGTACACGTGTCACGATCAGATACCAATACACAGTTACAGCTTGGTCTTATAGACATACTACACCATATTTATATTCTGAAAAGACTGTTATTTGACTATATCGAACGATTTCTACAAGTTAAGTAGTTATGCTGAATACTGATTTAGAACCATAGGTATATACTGAACGATGATCGCGCGTACTTGATTATAAGAGCTATGAGGATCGAAATAAGAAAAAATAATAGCTTGTAAAGCTCGTTCGTGAATGCTATTATTATAATATCAACTCACGGATAGGGAGATAATATGGCGTTCAAAGTGTTCACCGACATCGGTTCACGTAGCAAGGAGTTCATCAGCATTACTGAGAACAAGACCTTCGGTTTGTCCCGTGCATTTCTTGACGCCCATCATATCGGTACCAGCCACAAGGCGGTAATTCTCTATGACTCCGAAACTAAACGGATCGCGCTTCACTTTTCTTTGCTTGAACCACGGCACGGCGTTGCTATTCGCATACCTGATGCGCGCTACGGCGGGACAATAGTTGCAAAGAGTTTTTTTGATGTCGAAAGGATCGACACAAAGATTTATGGTGGGCGATACGATAAATACGATAAAGTGCCCCTCCGAGAGCTTGGAGTTACCAACGTCGGCGACGCATTTGTCATAACGTTGAGAGAGAGAGCACCCGAACCTGTCACAGAGGAGGAAGACGATGATTCATCATTTGATTTCAGCAAAATTCCGTTCTAGGAGTAGCGAAATGTAGACATACAAAAGAGCCTCGACAGTTAGTGCTACCGAGACTCTTTAAACTACCAAATATAGGTGTAACGACCATTTTTTTGGATTACTGTAATTGTAGCACATCCAAAAATACATAGCAAATAATATTTATAGGAAAACTACAATGTCTAAAGAAATTGAAATTACAGGAATTAGAAAAGATAACGGTAATCATGATAATCCACACGAAGCTATTGAAGCTTATCGATGGGTAGATCATGGCAATGGTTCGACGGGCCTCGTTACTCGCACCGGTGCAGTAAAATGGATTGAAGACGGCAACGATGCTTATGTTGCGATAGTGCAACCCCGTGCATATTGTTACGTTAACGTAAGTGCAAACGGCAATAAGTTTCTTCAAACTTATCCTGATGCTTTAGAGTCAAATAACCTTTTGCAACTGCCAGAAGTCAAAGGATAGGCACCTATATGAATCGCGTAAATGTAGCATCGAGTAATTTAGTGTCGGTTGGCTATGATAGTTTAGCGAACTTACTAGAAATAGAGTTCAAGGGTGGTTCACTATACGTATATAGCGGAGTTCCCTCGTATATTCATAGCAATTTAATGGATGCTCGCTCTCATGGCGAATATTTTGCATCGCACATCAAAAACAAATATCCCACGCGTCGAGTGATGTAAAGGATCGCAGAAAGGCCTCCGGCGACGTAGGCCTTTCTGCGAAATTGAGACAACTAAGAAATATTTTTTGCTCAAGAAACTCATCCACTCGCCCCAGCTAAGATAACCATGCTTAAAATGGCGACAAACCGTCATTTCTTTGTCTGTTATAATTACTCCATGCAAACAAAAGTCCTAATAGTCGGTGTCGTGAAAAATGATGGTGCGATTCTCATGCGCAAAAAGCCAGCAGGTTCACCTCCATATACAGAAACCTGGTATATCTTTGGCGCAGAAGCTACGGCGGACGTTAATCCTGATGATGCAATTATCGCAGAAGTACTCGCGAAATCCGGCGTGACCGTAAAAGTTACAAGCAAGATATCGTGGGATACGGAAGTAAAGCATGATCTTGATGGTATTGAAAAATTCTTCGTTTATTTGGATGTTGAATGTGAATACGTAAGTGGCGATATTCAGGCTGCCGAAGGAATAGAGAAGATCGAATGGGTAAAGTATGCAGATCTTGACTCATACGATATTGTTCCACCATCCCGAATTCTATTTGAAAAACTTGGGTATTTGAACTAGTCATTTCCTTTTTCAAATATTCGTAAATTGACATTTTAATATTTTGGTTGTATAGTGCTATCGTACCTTCACTTCGGCGAAAGAGATAAAAATGAACGATATATTTCTAGGCATTGCGATGTATTGCTTCACGATACTGGTGTTGTCGTTAGCTATTACCCCAAAGAGCAAACCGCAAGTTTTGCGGACGATGTTAGTGGTTACCGTTCTCTTCGCACTAATACTGATTTACATCGTACTTACGAACATACTACCTACAGGTTTCGTCAAGCCGCTATAAACGGAAGGTGCTAAGTCCGAGCTCCGAACATACTATTTTTGATGTTCGTAGAGGAATCTCGGACATCAACCAAAGATCATTGCTATTTCAGTGATACTTGGCTGATGCGAAATGGGTTATGTGCCTATAGAAAAGTCAAAACACGCCCACTCACCACAGCCCATTACACAGCTCCGGTATCTTGCTATACTTAATCAATGGTCACGAAAAACCAAGACATCGAACTTATCGCATTACGAAACGAATCCGAACAGACTGACTACCGCAGTATCTACTTTTCGCGTCCAATAAATTTCACCTTTGAAGCAGGGGACTGGATTGATATTCAGTTTGATGGGCGGAAATTGAACGGGGGAATAACATATTCGATTTCTTCGTCACCGACAGAAAGCGACATACGTATTACATTTCGCGAGGGCATTAGCGAATTCAAAAAAGCCATACAGGCAATCCAGCCAGATGAGCGTCTGTTTATTTCGCAGTACGGAAATGACTATGACTTTCAATTGAAAAAGAATCAATCAAGCGTCCTAATCGCGGGCGGGGTCGGCATCGCGCCGTTTCGTAGCATGATCAAGGAAATGTTCGACAACAAGGATATGAATACGGTGACGCTGATTTATCTGAACCAGAACGATAATTTCCTGTTTAAGGACGAGCTAGACATATGGGCGAAAGCGCTACCGAACCTTACTATTCATTACATATCGACAAAAGAAATAAACCGCAAGAAAAGGGAAAAACTGATATTATCCCTGATAAAAAACACCAACCAAAACTTCTATATTTCCGGACCGCCTGCCATGGTTGAAAGTAACGAACATCTACTAATCGACGCTGGCGTACAGGTGCGCGACATTCGCATTGATAGCTTTGGCGGCTATTAATTTCGTAAGGTAAATACTAAGAAAATATAGTAAAAAGTGTTGACGACGTAAGTCTGACTTGATATTATTTTATAGGAAGATCAAGTGATGCAGCACATTATCATTATGTGTGGCCGATCAAGTTAAATAGTTCAGTTACAGCTCAGTTAATTAGTTAGTAGGCCACATCTGTTGGTGCAAATCTTCCAAAAGAGAGACACGAAAGTGTCTCTCTTTGCTTGTGCAAACGAAAGCCGTACCTTCTAGTTACATAGAACGCAGATTGCCAATCGCCATGCGAGGAGTATACTCAAAATATGAAGCAATTACTTTCGAATAAATACACACGAGCATTAGCAACTGTAGTGATTGCGTGCCTTATTAGTGTCTTGGCTCAGACCTGGAAGACGGTCGATAACGTACCATTTTGCGTTAACTCTGCAGGCTGTAATTTTTCTATCGAGCCAAAAGGGCAGATTACCGACCGCAATTACGGCTACCCGCTGACATACAAGCAAACCTCCACATTCATTCCCGAGCACAATAACCAGAACGATGCCAAATATGCAGGGTACGCCGAAGCAACTACCGAACGCCAACCGTTCAATTGGTACAATATCTTGATCAACACAATCTTCTGGTCATCTGTATTATTTACGTTTTCTCGATTCATAACTGATATTAAAGGCACAAGGAATAACAGTTCAGTCGGCGAGCATCCAACCCCTATGGCCGATAGCGTCGCACCTCCAGTCCACTAATAACGACCATATCTATGATAGACGACAGGACTTTGACCACGCTCTGCTCGTGCTTTATACTAGTAGTAAATATGTGGGCAAAACAAAAACAATCCGGCTTTACGATCGTTGAACTACTCATCGTCATCGTTGTTATCGGGATATTAGCGGCGATTACAATAACAGCCTATAACGGCGTCCAGACAAAAGCACGTGACAGTGCACGTATTTCAAAAATTAAAAGCATTGCCAAGGCTATCGAATTGTACAACACCGATAACGGCAGATATCCGGCTATCCAAGATGGCAACGGCCGCGAAACGACTTGTGGATCCCAGACAGAAAACTGGGGACACTGCGACCGCAACCAGACGCTGGCGGCGCTACTTGCGCCATATATGACCATTGATCCGACATCATTATCAGATGCAACGCAAGGCAACTATTATTACTATTACACCAGTCAAAGCACCGATAATTACCAAACGTACGGCATGATGGTATATATGGAAGGCAACAGTGGTCAAACTGACGGTGGATATTATTCGAATGCATATGAAGTTGGACCAAAGCCAGCATACTGTATGTCAAAATATACTGGCACCAACGCCAGCTGGACATCATATACTGCACAATGCCTTGGCGGCAATTAGCCGTAAATTACACTAATAAGGATGCGCAAGTATATCAACAAGAAAAGAAAATACATTACGGATTACCCAGCACAGGGGAAGACGATCATCCTATTGCATGGCTTTTTATCTTCTAAAAAATACTGGTCGAAAGTCGGGCCCCTACTAAACAATCTTGGGTATCGGGTCATCGCCATTGATTTACTAGGATTTGGAGATGCTGACAAGCCAAAAAATAATCAGTACGGCTACGACGAGCACCTACGCCACATTCGTGACACACTTCTAATGATGGAATTGAAAACCGATATCATACTGGTCGGACACTCAATGGGCGCACTGCTAGCGATGCGGTTCGCGAGTGAATATCCTGACGGCATATCACAATTGGCACTTATAAATCCGCCCATGTACAAAGATGAGCATCAAGCAGCAACCACACTGCGGACGACAAACTTTTTATACAGGATTTTACTAGATTCGCGGTTCAGACATATATTTTGGATAATACTTCGGAATATCGGACCATTTGCTAGCCATACAAAGCACTCACGGGAGGGTTCATTATCCAACGTCATCAACGTGGCATATTTTTTTGAAGATATCGACGCCGTAAAAATCCCAACGTTACTTTTTATTGGCAAAAAAGACAGGGCGATATACATGGATAATCTGTTACAGGTAGGTGTCGGCGAAAACATTAACGTTACTACCGCGGAAACGGGCCACCATGCGCCAAGAACGAATGCGAAACTTGTCGTTGAACAGATCGTGTCATTTGCTGGTAAAAATGGTATAATTATACATCAATGAAGAACACCACCTCAGCGATAGTGCCGTACCCAGATAACGAAGCCGACCTACGTAGTGAACGGTTTTTTCGCAATCTAGAACGATATATTGCCGATGGCCAAAAGGGCGGTATTCTGTATGAATACCAAAAAAAGATTGTCCATGATACAGCGCGCTTTTTAGGCGCAGGGGTGAAACGCGGCTACATCGAAGCGCCCACAGGGACAGGCAAGACTGTTCTGTTCGTCACGTTAGCCGAAGCGTTCAGCTATCAGGATGAATCGCCGCCAAAGATATTGGTCGTCACGCCAACAAAAGATTTAGTCCGGCAGACGCAAGGTGGGACCAAAGGAGACAAGGGTTTTGCCGGGTTTGCACCAGAGCTTTCCGTTGGGACATTTTACAGCGATACACCATCCGGATTAAAAGGCTTAGAGGCGCAGGTCACGATTACCACCTATGCGTCACTAGCAAAACTGGCGGCCATGCCAATTACCGTCGTACGTCCAGATGGCACCAGAAAGACCCGACTGGTCAACAAAATCAACGAACAGTTCGATATCATCTTCCTGGATGAAGGCCACAAAGCCCTCGGTATTGGCAGTCGCCGTATCATCGAAGACATTACCGAAAATAAATTGATCATCGGCTTTACTGCCACACCCGAATATACTGCGTCGCGCAGCCTGGCCATGCTGCTACCGCATCTGATTCACCGGCTTGATCTGAAAGAGGCTATTATGCTAGGAATGTTGTCGCCAGTCATTCCAGTTACTTTAGCAGCGCCATCGACCGACGCGCAAAAATTTTCAATCGGCGCATTAGGCGAATACGAAAATAAAAGCCTAAAAGAGCTGATCTATAACAATGCACGTAATCACATGATTATTGATATTGCCACACGTCTGATTCAGGCGGGCAACACGCCAATCATTGCTTGCATACCAGGCGACGAAATGACACATCCACATCAAATTGCCGAGCAATTATCCGAACAAATTACTACTGACGCAGACGGCGAAGAACGTTTGATTCGTGCTGTCGCCGTCACCAGCGCCGTTCCTGCAACGATGCGACAAAAATATTATGCGCAGCTGGAAAAAGGTGAGCTGGATGCCTTGACCTACATAGATGTCCTGACGGAAGGTTGGGATAGTCAGCGCGCAAATGTCATTATCAACGCCCGGCCGACACGATCATTAGTTGCAGCTCGCCAGCGTATGGGTCGCATTTTACGTAATAAACCAGACGGACGGCCAGCAATAGCGCTTGATATTGCCGACCACATATCATCATCAACAGCGCCACAAGTATCGATGGCAGATATTTTTACACTTGATTCCGTCACAAATGGACAGCTGATCGGCAATACGACGTCGACGCACGAACAGGCTATGGCCGCGACGATCGACTCTCTTGCTACTACATATCAGCCGATTAAAAAAGTCAAAAACCTGTACACCCAGTACGCTGCACTACTAGAAACATTGCCGCAGTTAACCCGTGGCCAGGCGCAGATCAAACAGGACGGAAAAATTCGGACATTCGCGTCGGCATATCGACTGACGAAACGATTCAACATAGACAGCTTTATGCTAGAGCACCTTCGATCGGATGTAGAAACTCGACAAGTCCGCAGCGGCTACGAGGCAATCGATGCCTATGACGAAGACCAAATCCACGAAAAGATCGCCGGACTACCAGACAGTGGACGACGCGGCCATGGTTTGACCGTTAATGACAAAAAGTACGTCAATCTGCATGATCTAGCGGGCATCATAGAACGCAAGTACAGCCAGCCAGATCTGCCGAAATCCGAGTTTGAAGCTGTCGTTAGACGTGCAATCACGGCAGACGATGATTTGATTTTCACCAAACGTTTCCGAGCACGGACGCATAGGGGAGTGACCCTATACACCGCACAGACGATGATTGAAATGCACAAAGCAGAAATGATCGTTGCGCAAATCGGCAACATGCTCAGTGACTAAGTGATAAACGGCGCTTGTTTACTGAAAACACCATTCGAAACAGTGTCGGCGATTGCTAGTACAACCGACCGACGGCTAACTAATTGCAATGGCAGTGGTCGCTTGTCGCCAAGCCGATAGGTAGCGATAGGAAGTGAGGTCATAATCGGCGAACGTATAACCATCCAGTCTAGATTGCTTTGCTGCAATAGTTTAATGTGCTTTTCGCCATCAGCGAGAACTTTTGCGGCAACGATATAAAGCCCTAGGTGCATCAGGCGGTGAATAACGCCCAATTGGTCGCCTGACGCACGGGATTCAGCGCCAGTGAGTGACACAATCCTGGTGATCTGTTGTGCTTTCATAGCAGCGATAATATGCATCATACCAGCCGTCAGAACATCTTTCTTTGGCGTACCCCAGCTTCCTAATGTACTGACGACGATACTCGAACCTACCAATGCAGCAGCCACTGATTCTTCATCATAAATATCACCCTGAACAACTTTTAGGTGCGGGTTTACAGGGAATGGATTGCTGCCGCGTACAAACGCGATGACACTATACTGACGCGCCAATAACTCCGCGACCACCAGGCTGCCTACTTTTCCATTTGCCCCAAAAACCGTCACCTGATTACTCATGACTTATCCCCCTTGCCAGGAAACCAGGGGAACAGAACACTCGTCTGATTTTTATAGTCATCCCAGCCTAGACGTCCGGCAAATGCTTTTTCGGTCGGGGAAATACCAGAGACGAATATTAGCAAGTAGCTGATCAGGGCAGGGCCAACCAGGCCAATCCAGCCATATGGAACAGCAAGCGCCATGATGCCAACACCCCACCATAACGTCAGTTCGCCAAAATAGTTCGGATGACGCGAATAGCGCCATAGCCCACGAGTCATTAAATAACCTTTATTTTGCGGGTTTCGTACAAAATCACGCAATTGCCGGTCAGCTAGGGCTTCGACAGTAAACCCGATAATCCATATCGCTAAACCGATGATAGCCACGGGCGATACAGTGGCCATATTGGAAACATTGATGATAATTACCGGCAAACAAATAATGGTAGCGAGGATTGCCTGCGTAAGGTAGATTCTAAAGAATATCGCCACATTTTCATTTCCTGATTTCCATTTTTTACGCATTTCTACATAGCGCTTGTCTTCGGCTGCGCTAGCACGAAAACGGCGGTAGATATGGCCACTCAGACGAAGCCCCCATACTGCTACCATTCCCGTGATCAAGTACTGGATGGGATGGGCAGTGTCACTTACCAACAAAGAAGTGACCGATACAACAATAAATGCAGGTCCCCAGGCGCTGTCAACGATATCAAAGCGGCTCAGATGTCGACCAACGATGAACACACCGGTCATAAAAATTATTGCAGCAATTAAACAGATGAAAAATGTAGGTATCAGACTTACGAAATCCACTGTTTGATAATCCAATAAGAAATAACGGATACGGCAGCAGTCAGACACACACCCCAGATCATATCAACAATAACCACTTTTGTCGTAAAGCCCTTCAAAGTTGATAGGTTTGTAAGGTCATATGTTGCATACGCCACAAACCCAAACAACGCTCCGTACCCAAGCGCATACATCCACGATCCTTTTTCGAGTGCAGGTGAAAGTACGAATGCCACAATGCCGACAACGTAAATGCCATAAAAAATCACTGCCGCAGTAAGGTTTGGCTTTTCAAGCAACAGGCTGCCAATTTGGTTTTTATAAAATTTACTGGCGACGACAGTCAGCCAAAATGCATCGAATACTGCCATCACCCCACCAGCGATCAGGAAGCGAATTATAAAATCATTCATGTTGCTTCTCCTATGATTAGTTATTCTCATAGTAGCACGCCACAAGCACTATGCTAGACAACAAGCTACGCCACAAAGGAACGATTTATCCTAAGATTTCAGAAGCCTGGTATTTCATACGTGCTGATTTATGCATCATCATAGCCGCACCACTCAGCATTATCAATAGAACTACTGGAAGCATCATCGCCATCAGTAAGCTATAGCTATCGGCTATAAAACCAATTACAGCTGGACCGGTCATTAGTCCGATACTGCCAAAGGTGCTGACGCGGGCGAGTGCAGCATTACGGTCGCCACCAGATAAATTACCAGCCATCGACACCAAGATTGGCACAAGTACGGATAATCCGATGCCGACAACCCCAAATCCAGTCAGCGCGATGACAAGGTTGTTTGATAGTAATCCGATAGACAACCCAACAACGCCCATCATGCTGCCAACAATCAGTATTGGGACTGAACCAAAACGCCGAATCACCCCGTCACCAGTCAACCGGCCAATCGTCATACAACCGTTAAAAATCATATACGCAAACACGGCGACAACCGGACCGACCCCATGTGCTTCTTTCATGTAAATAGCGCTCCAATCAGCAATCGCACCTTCGCACAGGAAGCAAATGAACATTAGGCAGCCAAAAAGTATTACCTGGCGCCACCATTTACCCAAATGATGTTCATGGGGCGATTCGATGACTGTATGATCTGCCACCCAATTATATTTCGTCACGTCAAATAATTTAGTAATTAACGCCGCACCTAACAACGACAGGCTCAATGCGACAACTGTTAAGCTGACAGGGATAGAAAACAGCTGTGCTGTCATAATCCCGCCAGCCGCCGCACCCGCCAGGCCGCCAATACTAAATAGGGCATGAAAGCTGCTCATAATCGTTTTTGCATAGGCTTTTTCTATATCAATCGCGTGTGCATTCACCGCGATACCTGCGATACTGGTGACCGCGCCAAATAAGGCAAACGCTAGTGAAAGAGCCGTAAAATTATTCGCGATGCCAATCAGGATCAGCACAAGTGGGAAAAGTGGCATCAGATACGCAAGTAAAAGCCGCAAGCCGACCCGTTTAATCAGCGGTGCGGTCAGCTGCATGGCTACGAATCCACCGAGCGAACAGCATAGTAGCGCGACGCCTAACTCGCTTGGGCTAAGCCCGAGACTGTCTTTAAGTCGGGGGATAGTAGCGGCGAACGTACCGCTGCCAACGCCCAGCATAAAATAAACCGTCTTGGCGGCTATGCGCCCCCAAAGCAATTCACTCTTTGTGTGTTTCAATTTAGCTGAAGTCATTATATCTATAATACTGCATCTTCGAATAATACTGTTGTTCGATAGTTCGACTGATATACTAAAACGTATCATCATGAATTTCCTGCAACCATCCGACCACTATTTACCAAGTTTGAAATTCCTACGAAAGCGCAGGCTAGTCGCCACAGCAATGTATGTAGGCGTCTACTATATGGTATTCATAGCTTTCACGGTTAGCGTTATTACGACATACATCAATCACGGCGGAACCTATTATCCAGATCAGGTATTTGGCAGTTTCTTTCTACTATTTGTGCTCGCGGGCGTTGGTGTCCTGATCCACATCCGTCGGCTGACATTAGCACTCACTACCAAACGTCGAGCCCTTCAGGCTGGCACCACTGTACCTCAGTACGAAATCGACATTTCGCCCGTCGAAGCATCCATCCTCATCGACGCGGTTGACGAAGGGGAGGTAGCGCATCTGATCATTAATTCGATTCAAGATAAGGGTGACCTGCGGGCATGGCGTGACTCTAATGGACGAATTCAGTTACAAAACCTCGATTCAGGCGCCGACTTAACCTACTACGAAAAGACGTTCATGGCATGGATGTTTAGAACATCAAATACAGTCGCACTGACCGATCGCCAGCTGCGCAGACACCGAGCCGCCAAAGTCGCCCAACATGTAATATACGAGCATATGATTAGCCGGGGTTACTATGCAAAAATGACTTTCTGGCAGCGATTTATTTATCAGTATGCGGTAACGACGACTGCCGTCTGCTCCTACATCTGCTATATACCGCTCGTCATAGTCATGACTGATCAATTTACCGGCCAGCCACTATTTGGTCCCACTGACATCATTCTAACTACCCAGTTAGATCTGATAATACTACTGTCTTTGTGGGCGATAGTACTGGCAATCACTCCGCTAGTCCTGCTTTTATTTAGCGCGTACACCAAAAAGGGATCCGAAACATTTCGGAACGTCTATGGGCTTTACTGGTTCCTAAAAGTCGCCTACTCGTCACGCTTCACTGACAAGGAATTTATGTCGGCCCTCGACTACAAAAAATACGCACCGTATGCCAAAGCTTTTGGTTTCCGAGTTGAAGAATAGTACCGCTACGGATACTTGCGTTTACAAATCACAAGGGTTTTCCTGCCCATAAACCCGTAAGGGGTATATAATAGCCTTATAATCGTACTTAAAAATAGGAGGAGAATATGCTAAGTAAGCCTAGCAAAAATTTTCTACTTCTGAACGTCTCTCTTGCCCTAATAACAGTCCTAGCGACTGCACTGATCTTTTCTGAAATTACCGCTAAAAAATATATTACTGAACTGCAATCATCCGCAGGCAACGTGCGTGCCACGGTCAAAACTCTTGAAAGCGATGTTGAATTGCCGCTATTAGATGACCCGAATGCGACATCGAGTTCACGTGCAGCCGACGCAAAAAAAATAAAGAATGCCATAGCCGCATGCCGCGCTAAAATTAACGATCTGTCAGCTGAAAGTAGTACACTCCCATCACTGACCTATGCTGAATATATCGGCACATTTGCGGTCGCCGATACTTTAAAGGAGCGTTCACTGCATGTCATTAACCAGACAAATGATACCCTTGAACGCTACGACGAAACGATAACATTCCTAGAAGTCTATGCGACGTCATTAGAAAAATCTACAAAAATTATGGATGAGTTCAATACAATTAACGATTTCAACGATTACGCAGGCAGATCGAACTACTTTCGACAAATGAGCTCAGACCTACAGGCCGAAGTAGACACGCTGACTGCAGTCAAAACGCCTGCCGAGCTAGTAGCGATAAAGGACTCAGCCATCCAAACATTACAGCGGCTATCCACACAGATAAACAACCTTGCGCATGGAATGGATGTGGCAATCGATGACATGATCTATGGTTCAGTACGGGAAATTGAAGCCAGCAACGCCCAATTAACGGCACTTGTTGAAAAAGATTACAGCGAAACCATAAGCCAGCTTCGGGTCGTTCAAGATATTTACGATTTGAATGAAAAGTTCGACCTTATTTTACTGTAGGGATTAGTGATCACGCTGCAAACGATCCTTGACAGGGTATGTAGCAGCGCCAGTTCGAACCAACTTATTCCATCCGACATACGTACCTTTCATCGCAGTAAGTATCGTTTTATATAACACATACGTTCGGATGGGGCCGTAAATAAAACGGGCAAATGGCACTGCAATGATATAGGATAATTTACCTTTAGCTATAACGACGCCTATCGTCGCAATGATGAATTGCAGCGATAGTGAAACAATAAAATATAGTAGTATCACCATATAGTTGCCGCTCAGTATATTCTGGAGACTGATAAACATAAGTACCGGCCAAAAGAAGAAGGGGATAGTAATGGATATAATTGCATTCGGCATAAACAATGACCCCAGCCACTGGTACTTCCAGTCAAACAGCATGCTGCGATGTTTCCATAACGCCTGAATACTGCCAAACATCCAACGGAAGCGTTGCTTGACAAGACTTTTTATTTTTTGTGGGGCCTCGGTATAACTAACCGCATCATTATCCTGTAGTATTTTGTAACGGCCTAATCGCTGGACACTTAACGTCAGGTCGCAGTCTTCGGCGAGCGTACCATGCGACAAACCTCCCGCTGCAATAATAGCTTCTTTGCGCCAGGCGCCACAGGCACCCGGTATGATCATAACCGAATTCAGTAATGCCTGAGCGTTTCGGTCGATCGCTATACTAAGCATGTATTCAAGCGCCTGCCAGCGCGTCACCATCCCATTCACGTTGCCGACGCGCACTACACCAGCAACCGCACCTATTGTTTCATCCCTAAAATGCCGAACAAATTTGGCGATAGTTTGTTGAGGGAATATTGTGTCAGCATCAACACCGATGATGATTTCACCCTTGGAATGAGCTATTGCATTGTTAATCGCCGACGACTTGCCACTATTAATTTGGTGAATTGCCTTCACGCGCTTAGACCGCGAGGCGAGCGACTGAGCAATTCGCCAGGTATCGTCCGTTGAACCGTCATCGACAATAATTACTTCGATATGTTTGTACCGCGAGGCAAGTAGCGAACGGACAGTCTTAGTAATAACTTTTCCTTCGTTGTAAGCCGGAACGATGATCGTCGTCAGTGGAGCATACCCAGACGCTCGTCGTTTATTCATTTTTTTCATTTTTTTGTTATACTTTGCGGCTAAAATAATGTTTAAAAACGTTGTCATGATAATCGATAGAATACTGACACTAAACAAACCGACAATGATAGCGTGTGGCCACACCAAAACAGCACTCGCAGCTATCAGGGCGGTCTCATCTGCAATCGACGAAGCCCCTACACTGGCCAATGTAGGTGACTGATAATACAGTTCATTTAAATTCACAAAAGTATACCCCTTAGCATGGGCGCGCTTTATCAACTCTTTTACATAACTAACCGTCTGCGTCCTATCGCCACCGCTGTCATGCACAAGTACAGTAATGTCGTCACCATTAAATTCCGGATATTGATGGGGGTAGTTCGTCGTAAACTGCCAGTCATTGCTGTCAAAATCATATGAGGTTACAACGTATCCCATTTTTTGCGCCGTCAGTAGCGCCAGAATACTGTTGCGGAATGATTGGTCCGTTCCTCCTCCGTACGGTACGCGAAAATATGCGGACGACTGACCTGTCGTGGCCGTAATAATGCGCTCAGTCTGATTGATTTCCTGCTGGCCCTGAAATTCACTGATAAAGTCATAATCCACATGATTAAAAGTGTGATTAGCGATGACATGGCCTTCGCGCACGATACGCCGGGCTATTTCGGGATGTTTCGTAATCGCGCTTCCAACAACAAAAAAACTTGCTTCTGCCGATTCGCTTGACAGTAAATCGAGTAGCTTGGGTGTATAGATAGGATCCGGCCCATCATCAAACGTTAATGCAATACGCTTACCATTTGAGTGTCCATAGCGGTCGATGACATATGGTTCGCCGGCTATGTACGTCAACTCGTTTGGCGCAAGGCTACGGATGATCTGGTTAGTAAAGGGGTCGACGCCATACGTTTCCCCCATATATTCTGTGACACGAAGCACTCTGACTAACGACCCTTTTCCAACCACTGGGGTTTCGGTATTTGAAATCAGCCCAGACAATGTCTGCGCTGAGGTGGCTGTGCGTCCAGGTATTTTTGCTGTCGGACCGTATTGATCAAGGGGAGTAACTTGCTTGTGTGCGACAACCTGCGGCCCCAACCAGAACAACCCAGCAGTGACAATAGCCAACAAAATGGCTGCAATTATTTTTGTTTTCATCCACCGTTTGCCCTTTTGATCGAAAAAGACAGGAATTTCACCGTTCCCCATGCACACCTCCTCACACTAAAAAAGTACTTGTTGATCGGATAGAGGAATGAAACTGTGTAAATAGAGTAGGCCACCTGTATTGGACTGTATATATTCAGCGTATAACTTGCTTATGCCTAAGTCAATACACCGATGACTGCGTGAAAGATAACCTGCAGTTAGCTTTGACGCTAAATTGCTCATGCTTTATACTTTACTTAGTATATGACCAAACAAACACAAAAAGGGTTTACAATCGTCGAATTATTAATTGTCATCGTCGTGATTGGCATTTTAGCTGCCATTACGATAGTCGCCTTTAATGGCGTCCAGGACCGGTCAAATGACGCGCGCAGACAATCAGACATCAAGAACGTCCATACTATCGTCGAAAAATATGCCGCAGATAACGGCAGCTATCCATCAACTGGTGGTTTATCAATCGTCCGCTCGGATGATAATTGCTTTGCCGGCACGTCGCAAGCAGACTGGGTACCGAATGTGGTCGAAACGCTGCCACAAAGCGTACCAAACCCTAGTAAAGGCCGCTCAGGGCAGGGCGGATGCTACCTGTATTCAAGCGATGGCACCTCATACGTCATCAGTGCATGGAACATGAAAAGTGCAGGACCAAACGCATCAACGATGTATCGCCGCCTAGGTTTTCGCGAGGCCAGTCTGCTGAATGCTAACGCGTATTACTGTAACCATATCAACATAGGCGGGGCAAATATAACCCCATACGCCGCAACGAACGACTATTACAAGTACTCGTTCACGATATCTAATATCAGCAACTGCAACGAAACACCGCCTGCGGGTGCATAGCGGTGTCGCCATTACGTAGACATAATTACTATAATCATTATGCTTTTCCTATTGACGCTCCAACGGACCGGCGCGCTATACTAAAGAAGGTCATGTGAGTACTGGTGGAGAAACCTTTTTACTGACAGACTAACCAAAACCATAGTCGACATACACACTAGCTGCGTCCTCGGACATTCAGCAAAGCGTCCCTGCCGCACTACATATTCAACTGCTACTTCAGGTGATACAGCAAATGGCTGACGGTGCCACTTTGTCTCCTCGTAGCTTACTCATAAATCCGTAGCTGACCATCTTTCTTGTTGTCAGTTTTTTTATTTACCAAAAATAAATCAATCAAATATCTCGAGGAGTAAGAATATGAACCAATCAACAACTATCAACACCCCAGTAACAATCACTGCAATGGGATTCGGACGTGACCTGCGAGCATATCCGCGTCGCATGGAATACGGTGGCACAAGCTATCAATTCCTCGATGCTGGTATCCGCACCGTCATACGTAGCGGCGAACGTATTGCGCAGATCCTCACATTGAGCGACGGCGCAAACGACTACCGCTTGCGAACCGACAACCAAGGCGGTAGCTGGACCTTGCTGAGCATCAGCTAGCAGAGAAGATAGATAAAGAGGGGATGCGCGAGCGTCCTCTTTTTATATGGCTCGTTGACGCTATAACGGTAGTGCTTTATACTTCTATGTAACTATG
>JAQGGY010000082.1 GCA_028289095.1 Candidatus Saccharimonadota bacterium | reverse complement strand
TTTGTGCTTGGCACGTGCTGTGACGCCTCTTTTTACTCGCATACTATACTCCTAGTGCTCGTCTTACGTTTTTAGCCATGCTTCCTGTAACGGTTGCAGTGGTGTTGATTGCGCGCTTGCGGCTTTTGCTCTTTTTGGCGAGCATGTGGCCACCGAATGCGCGGCGACGGGTCAATTTACCTGTACTGGTAATCTTGATCCGCTTTGCGGTACCTTTGTGGGTCTTCATTTTTGGCATTATTTACTCCTTACTACTATGCTCAGATTGCGACCAGCCATCTGAGGCTTTTGCTCTAATATTGCGTCATCTTCCAAAAGGGCAATGATTCTATCGATCATTTCGAATCCTAATTCCTTGTGGGCCATCTCGCGGCCACGATAGAAGATTTGAATACGAACCTTGTGTCCGGCGGCTAGGAATTCACGAATCTTTCGAAGCTTGATATCTAAATCGCCTGCGCCAATTTTCAATCCGAACCGCATTTGCTTCAGCTCGCTTGGCTTGCTGTTTTTCTTGCTTTTCTGTAGCTCTTTCATCTTTTGATACTGGTATTTACCCCAGTCGACGATCTTCACTACGGGTGGTGTGGCATTCGGTGAGATCTCAACAAGGTCAACGCCAGCTTCTTCGGCAGCTTTGAGCGCATCGCTGCGGCTCATGATACCAAGTTGCTCTCCGTCGGAACCGATGACACGTAGTTCATCAGCACGAATTTCCTCATTGATACGAATTGATTTACTGATCTCTGATCTCCTTTTGTAAGTCCGCAATATTTTAAGCGTTACTCATAGGACATTTTACCAGATATGGCACCGAGGTTCAAGTGCTTTGTCGATATTGGAGCGCTTCGCCTATATGTTGGACGGTAATATCAGCACTATTTTCTAAGTCAGCTATCGTTCTTGCTACTCGGATAACTTTGAAGTAGCTGCGAGCACTAAGGTTTAACTTGTCAGTGGCAGTTCCTAGAAGCTGTCGTACTTCTGGTGATAGGGTGAGTTTGTTTTTGATATCACGGCTTGTGAGATTACTGTTGTTTTTAATACTACCTTTGTATCTGTCGTGCTGTGCAGTGCTTGCTATATTGATCATGTTTAGTGCGTCAGTTTGTTGTGTTTTTTGTATATCGCTTATGTCTAATAGTGTGTCGTTTGGCATGCGAGAAACGCTTACGATCAAGTCGATACGATCTAGGAGTGGGCCAGATAGCCGTCGTTGGTACGATAGAATTTGCGCACTCCCGCAGCTGCATTCACGTACGCTATCGCCAAAAAAGCCGCACGGACATGGGTTCATTGTTGCGACCAACATAAAGTCAGCTGGGTAATTAACGTGCCCGTTAACGCGGCTGACGGATATGTTCCTGTCTTCAAGGGGTTGGCGCAATGCCTCTAATACGGCACGCGGATACTCAGGAATCTCGTCTAGAAATAGTACACCCAGATGTGCCAAACTGATTTCACCTGGCTTTGGGTGTGTGCCGCCGCCAATTAACGCGATACGGCTCGCCGTATGGTGAGGGGAGCGAAAGGGGCGGACAGTGACGATGTCGTTGACCGTTTCGCCCGATAAGCTATGTAGTTTTGTAACGGCAATTTTTTCCTCTGAAAGCAACGGCGGCAGGAGGCCAGTGAGTGTCCGTGCAAGCATTGTTTTGCCAGTCCCCGGAGGGCCCGTCAGTAAAATATTATGATGGCCTGCTGCAGCGATGATCAGGGCGCGCTTTGCCTGTTCTTGGCCATGAACGTCATCTAAGGTGGGGTTATCGTTTGCGATTGGCTGATGCTGTGTGACGATGGGCGTGTAGGGGATAAGGCGGATCTCGTCCTTTAAATGTAAATAGAGCGCTTTTAGGGACGCTATCCCGATAACTGATATGCCTTCGACTAGGCTAGCTTGCTGTACATTAGCTTCTGGTAAGTAAATACAGTGAAGTCCAGCCTTTTTGGCCGTCTCAGCTAATGTAATCGCGCCCTTGATCGGTCGTAGGCTTCCATCTAGGGCTAATTCACCAGCAAAAGCCGCTTGGCTTACCTCTGACTGACGTAACTGACCACTGCTGGTCAAAATCGCCAGTGCTATAGGAAGGTCATAGTGAGTGCCATCTTTTGGCAATTCGGCCGGAGCAAGGTTAATAGTGATCCGTTTGATAGGGTATTCGAGTAGCGAATTAATAATGGCGCTTTTGACTCGTTCCTTCGCTTCGTCAATCGCTTTATTGCCCATGCCAACAATCTGTAAAGAGGGCAGTCCTTTAGTTGCATCGCTTTCCACTTCTATTAAGTGCCCCTCAAAGCCTACGGGTGCCGCAGATAAAATTTTTGCAACCATCGTCATAATTCCCGTAGTTAATCACATCTGGTATCCATCTGTAAACGATGGTATACTATAGGTATTCATGTTGGGGCTGAATTTAGCTTTCGACAGAAGGAATTTAACAGATCATTTTGCAAGTCGACCATACACGTTACGTATACTTTTTTAATTGCAACATTTACTGCAAAAGCAACAGCATTCTTTAAGAGCTTCACAGCTCCTAACTATGCTCTAGCAACAGCTTAGTTACGACTAGGCCATCATTCATCAGCAGGTGACATAGCAATGAGTGGTGTTATATACCCATGTCACTTACTTTTACGTCGGGCAGTGGCAGCGTAAAAGGACATTTTACCACGTGACCTATCGAACATTTTTGTATATCTTATAGTTCGATCGGTCGTGAAACATCTAGATAGACTAAACTTGTAGACGAATGATCAGTTACCTTTTGGACCGGGGGGCAGTGCCCCGCAGCTCCACCAATTTTGAATGATAATACCACCTGAAAAGGTGGTATTTTAGTTCCGGGAAGTAAAGAATGGGCAAAATAAAACAACCACCTGCGAGTAGTGGTTGTTTCGTGTGGAGTTTTTTGATAGCTGTTTATTTTTGGCTTCTGTATAATTTATTTATTCAGGAGCTACCCCTATAATATGATGCCAAAGCGCTTAAGTCAATACTATTTATGAAAAATGTTTTTATAATAAAACAGGTATGTGGATAATCCATATTTAGGGGGTAAATACTTATTCATAACACTACCTGTATATATAAATATTTTATGCGGTAAAAAAGGAGGGGGCGGGCGTACATTAGGCTTTTTGAGGCGGAATAAAGTAAGAGTTGTTTGACATTACATACAGCCAAAGTAGGTATCCTTATATAAGAGTGTCATAGAGCTAGATAAATTAAGTGAACGAATTAGTCCGTGCCGCGCGAATTAGGGTAAGCCGGTCGCGCCAGGCAGGTCGGTTCATTTGGAATGGCCTGTGTCTGATGTCCAAGAATGACATTTAAGATGTCCGCACTGTATATTGAAATGTATGGTGATCGCCATATAAAAGCCTGGCATGTTTTGTGGCTATTAGAATAATTTTCTGGCCTAGTCGAGACTTTTCAATATGGAGTGATTTGCGAAGGATGAATTGAATATGTGATATCAGGGTGGGTAAATTCTTATTAATATTTTCCATGCGACAATCGTCAATGTAGGTGTGTAAAATATCACATGCGCGAGGCTTGGAGGTATTTATGATCATAATTTTAGTCAAATATATACTCCATAATGCTATACTGTAGTATATAAAACATCGTAGTGATATGTGCAAATTATAAACTTAACACCTTAATATATGCGATAAATAACATGTGATGATTTAAATACATCAATAATATACATAAGTATTATTGACCAATATGAATGTGTATGCTATTGTAGACATAAGCTTTTACAAAAACAAACAAAGCAAAAAACACATTAACAATTCAAACCAGTGACCGCAGATTTTGATGGAAAATTGGCAACGCCACGTATATAAGAATTATCATTTACTTTGTAAACGCACCTTTAATCTTACGTACATCAGTGATGTTGCCAATGCTCCGTCAATAATATGACGTGTAGCTTGGGTACAGAAGTACCAATATATCTAGTAAAACCTTGTTATTACTAGCAGTGTGAATACTAGATATATTGCGGAAAACGGCCCAAAGAGACGTATGCCCCAGATTTATCTGGAGCGGTCAATTGCCTGGAGTGGCAAGTTGTTCACGACACACGCACCAAAATATTTATATGGGTGGCCAGTGTTTTGTCTGAACATTTAGCTTGCTACTCAGGCTCTCATGAATTTTGATGGTATAGTGAAGGGTATGTTAGGAAGAGTTTTAACCATAAGTTTTATCATGGCAACGATGCTGTTAGTTATAGTACTGCAGACAACAACGCCAGCCACTATTGGTCCTTTAGGTATTCTTTTTGTTTTTGTTTTAATGTATGTGTCAGTGCTTTGTGCGCTGACTTTTTTATTGTTCATTAGTAGTAGGATGATTGCGAAAGTATCCTCATCCATAACCCTTAGACGTCCGATCCAGCCATTAAGTCTAGTGAAGGCATATTATTTTTCATCTGTTGTCGCCCTTGCTCCTGTGATGTTTATTGGTATGCAATCTGTCGGCGAAGTCGGTTTTTATGACCTTGCTCTCATCATCATTTTTGTCATTATTTCTTGTGTGTATATCACTAAAAGAACAGCCTAATATTTTCTATATTCTATTGTTGTGATTATGCTATAATTACAGATATGGAACCCAAACTCCCTGAAGCCAATAATCGATCGGAGCAGTCACTAGATGGGCACGGTCAATATTTTGAGCAAGCTCCTATGCCTCAAACACCCGAGTCGGGCATTGAAGCAGGTGCGGAACGGGTAGAGCAGCGCAGCGAAGCAACGCCAGTAGCCGTCAATAATATGCCAGTCTTACCGCCGTTACAGGTGGCAGCCACACCAATAGTCACTCCAGCTGTAGATTCTAATCCTCTGGTGGTAGACGATAATCCTATTGCAGCAAGTGATGATGATCTGATTGAAAAGGAATGGGTGGATAAAGCCAAAAAAATTATCATGCAGACTAAAGATGATCCTTATCGTCGTGAAATAGAAGTAAATAAACTACAGGCTGATTACTTACGTAAACGTTATGGGAAGGAGCTAGGCTCTTCACAGTAGTGAAGGGATACATACGCTATGGCTGGGATCTTTATTAGCGTCTTCATCTTTGTCTTTCTCGGTTCAGGAATCGCTGTATTCCTTTTTTCTCAGTACCGTAAAACACTACGAGAGGCAAAAAACTACGAACGTGGACTAAAAATGATCCCGCTTTTAATTCACTTGCCGCCATCTAGTGAGGATATTGCTAGTAGCGGCCGCGACGAGCGTGATTTAAATGAAGAGATTCTTTCACAGGCGCAGGTGATGTATAACATTATCGCCAGTACAGCGACGAAAGGCTTTAAAAGTAAAATTTACGGACAACGCCATTTATCATTTGAAATTGTCGCCCGTGAGGGGCTTGTACACTATTATACGGTCGTTCCGGTAGTTTTAATCGACGTTGTTAGGCAGGCGGTAGCTGCGGCATATCCTTCAGCACGTTTAGAAGAAGTAACCGAACATAGTATTTTTAGCCAGGTGGGAAAAATTAGCGGTACGATTGGTGGCGAGTTCACGCTAAAAAAGAATTTTGTTTATCCAATTGCAACTTATCAAGAATCAAAACGCGATGCCTCGAGGGCATTACTAAATGCATTGTCTGCAGCGGGTCGCGAAGACGGAGCGGCAATTCAAGTCATGTTACGTCCTGCTCGTGAAGGTTGGACAAAGAACTCAGTTGACGCAGCGGGCAAGATTAAAAAAGATAAAGGCGAAAAAGGTGGGGGTGGATTAATTGCACCAAAAGATCTAATGGAAGCGTTATGGCGTCCGCCAGAATCTAGTGACAAAAAGCCAGAGGATAAACAATTGACTTCATTGGAACAGGCGACTGTTGAAGCTATCGAAGAAAAAACCCGCTATCCTGGATACGAAGTATTAATCCGCGTTGTTGTTTCGTCAAATACCGCTGGACATTCACAGATGTTACTAAAAAATATCGTGGCGGCATTTTCGCTGTTTGATTCGCCAAGTCACAATGGTTTTAAGTTTACGATAACGAAAAACATTGAAGAGCTTGTCACGGCGTATATTTTTCGCTTCTTTCCGCAAACAGTGACGCAGAATGTATTAAACAGCGTCGAGCTAGCGACCGTCTTCCATCTTCCAAATCAAAACAGTATTCCAACATCGCAGGTGCAGCGTCAGATGTCGAAACAGGTTGACGGACCAACACAAGTCATGGACGAAGGATTCTTGCTGGGGTATAACGAGTTTCGTGGCGTCAAGAAGCCAATTCGCCTAAGTACGAATGATCGCCGCCGCCATACATATATTATTGGTCAGACGGGTACAGGTAAGTCGGTGCTGCTTGAAAACTTGGCATTTCAAGATATGATGGACGGCCGAGGCTTTGCCTTTGTTGACCCACATGGCGATTCTGTCGAGAATCTACTAGGGAAAGTGCCAAAAGAGCGCGTGGAAGACGTGATTTACTTTAATCCTGGCGATATGACAAATCCAATTGGTTTGAATATGTTCGAATTTGATCACCCTGACCAAAAAGATTTCTTAGTCCAAGAAGCCATCAATATGCTATATGGCTTGTATGACCCAGGTCACACCGGTATTGTAGGGCCGCGACTTGAACACATCTTCCGCAACTGCGCGCTACTATTAATGTCTGACCCTGCGGGCGGTACATTTATCGATATTCCGAAATTGCTGATCGATGAAGATTTTATGAAAAGCAAGCTGAAGTATGTCACGGATCAAACGGTGTTAGACTTTTGGACAAAAGAATTCCCGAACTCACAGCGTTCTAACGAATCTGGCGAAGTTATTAGCTGGGTAGTCAGTAAATTCGGTCCATTTATATCAAACGATTCAATGCGTAATATTATCGGTCAGACGAAGAGTGGGTTTAATCTGCGCGATATTATGGACAACAAGAAGATCCTTCTTGTTAACCTAAGCAAGGGCAAGATGGGTGAACTGAACTCTAAGCTGTTAGGTATTATATTTGTGATGAAGTTTCAGGCTGCAGCGATGGGCCGTGCGAACACACCAGAAGAAGAACGTGTTGATTTTTCATTATACGTTGATGAGTTTCAGAACTTTGCCACCGAGAGTTTCGAGTCTATATTGTCTGAAGCCAGGAAGTACCGCTTGAACTTAATATTAGGGAACCAGTTTATTACTCAGCTGACCGACAAGATCCGCGAAGCGATTATCGGTAACGTCGGGACGATCATTAGTGGTCGTATTGGCGTAACTGATGCAGAACTGTTGGAAAAAGCATTCCGACCTGCCTTTGACGAAGACGACTTAACGAAATTACCAAACTATAAGTCTGTCACGAAAGTGCAGATCCAAGGTGTCCCGTCGGCACCATTCAGTATGTCATTTGTGCCGCCAATGGGACAAACAAATGCGCAGCTGCGAGATGCGTTAAAGCGATTATCTGCCGCCAAATACGGCAAGCCACGTGCAGTGGTCGAAAAAGAGATATTCACTCGCTTGGGTGCGGCTGATGCCGAGAAAAAAGCCAAGACAGAAGCGCTTAAAAAAGCGCAACAGCAACGTATGGCTGGTGTGCAGCCAGGCGCCCCGTCAGTGGGTGGCGCTAGCGGATCGTCATTCCTAGACGAATGGCTAGCAAAACGTCAGCAAATGAATACTGCGCCGGCGTCAAAACCACCGGTTTCACCGATGCCACAAAAACCGTTGCAGCCATCGCCGTTTGCGTCCTCGACACCGCCTGCGCCACTTGCTCCTCAATCGGCAATTGACGCTTCGCCATCTGGCCATGCGCTTGCCATAGGGCGCGCTGAGACGCCGCCTAGCACGCCTAACGATGTGCGTCCGACACTTACGTCATCCGCACCGACGCCGCCAACAGACGCACTACATCTACGTCGGGATAATACTGCTAATAAGGATGATGAAGTACTGTTTAAGATTCGATAGTACATAGAACAAGTGACATATAAAAACACCGCGGTAAAGGCGGTGTTTTTTTGAAGCAAGTGCCGTGGAGCTATGCGCGCTTTCCGGTAATCATCACTCTGAA
>JAQGGY010000076.1 GCA_028289095.1 Candidatus Saccharimonadota bacterium | reverse complement strand
CGTTGTGGATAAATCAACGATTCTTTATTTTTTGGATAACCTTCTTGGCGAGTGGTAAACCTTTACTCCAGACAATGTACAACTGTGACAAGGGTCGGTCGTACGTCCCTACTAGCATGTCTTCGTGATCGGCAAATCCCTGCTTGAACGTACTAACACCGTCGTTTAGTAGCCCGTTAAAGTCATATCGTTCGATTTCCCACTTTTGGGTCATCTGTATCGTCAGCCATTTTAGCGTATAGTTCGCGCGCAATCGCTGACCGTCGTCATTCATGCCGCCGTACAGCTCGAATGCCGTACGCTCGCTGATAACCAGCCATAAAAAGGCCACAGGCTGACCGTCATGAAACGCTGCCGTAATTAGTCCATGATCGCCCATCTTGTCGAAAATATCAAAGTAATACTGGTCATCATGCAATCCGAAGCCCGCTCGCTGCGCGGTTTGTTTATAGATCGCTAAACACGCTGCCAGCTCTTCCCTGCTACTTACCCGGCGCACCTCTACTGATTCGTTGGCGGATTTGCGAATATACTGGCGAGTCTTCTTTGTCATCGCACCTAACAGTTGCTCTTCGGTACAATTTAAGTCTAAAATCAACGTTCTCGGGATCAGAATCGTATTAGAAGATTTGTGCCAGCCGTGTGCAGGAGGAATCGTCCGCCAGTCAGGTTCGATCGTGACCGCTACCGCGCGGTAGGTATTTTTAGCGTAGTCAGCAATCGCGTCCAGCACCTCTGCCCTATCGCCATTTTCGGCGACGGGTCCGCGCGGAACATACACTAGCGCATTAAAGGGTGTTGGTAATTTACGGATCAATAACTGAGCCGCACCGATAATCTGGTCTTTGTCATAAATGAAGATACGGTCAACATCCCAGTTGTGCGCCGCTTTTACTTCACCCCAACCCCATAGCTGCAGCGGGTGTCCGCCACGCGCTAGTATTTCGTCGTCCCAATCTGTTTGTTTCGCACAGGCCTGTACTGTAGTCATACACCTTATTATACACGGGTAGCTATGCTATAATTAGACTACAAAACAAACACGGAGGAAAATGTTTGGAAATTGTAATCTTTTTCACAAGAAAATGATTATTCTTTTCACTCGTGCATTTTTCACGTGTAATTGAAATATCGAAAGCAATTATCAATGAATCTAGCCAAGACGTACGACCCTAATCAATACGAGCCAACTATTTACGCTATGTGGGAGACGGCAAATGCTTTTGCACCGTCAGGGAAGGGTGAACCTTTCAGTATTGTTATGCCGCCACCAAATGCGAACGGCAATCTGCATATCGGACACGCGCTGACATTTAACCTACAGGACATCTTATCCCGTTATTACCGAATGAAGGGCAGGGATGTTGCGTATATCCCCGGGGCGGATCATGCCGGCTTTGAAACATGGGTCGTCTACGAGAAAGAGCTGGCCAAATCCGGTAAAAGCCGCTTTGATTTTACCCGCGAGCAGCTTTATAGCCAGGTATGGAACTTTGTCCAGCAAAAACGCGGTGATATGGAATTACAGCTTCGGGCCTTGGGTGTCAGTGCTACTTGGGATGATATGGTCTTTACCCTTGATGAAAAGGTGATAGATACTGTCTATGGCACATTCAAAAAACTGTGGGATGACAAGCTTATCTACAGAGGTGAGCGCATCGTTAGCTACTGTACGCTGCATCAAACTGGCTTTGCTGATATCGAGGTTGAGTACAAAAACGAAAAAGGGAAGTTGTGGAAAATCGCCTATCCGACACTGGATAAAATTGGTGAAATTATTATTGCTACCACTCGTCCAGAAACCCTATTAGGCGACGTAGCTATCGCAGTTCATCCCGACGATCCTCGCTATAAAGATTTGATCGGATCACGTATTTTATTGCCCCTGGTTGAACGCGAAATCCCGATTATTGCTGATGAACATGTCGACCAATCATTTGGGACAGGGGCGTTAAAAGTGACACCTGCGCATGATCCAAATGACTTTGAAATAGGGCAGCGACACAACCTTACGCCTATTCAGGTCATCGATTTTAACGGCACAATGATTAACGTCCCACCGCAGTTTGCCGGCCTAGATGTTATGACCGCGCGCAAACGCGTACTTGCCGCGTTAGAAGCCGCCGAACTGCGCCGCGGTGAAGACGACATTGAGCACGCCGTCGGCCACTGCTACAAGTGCGGTACGATTATCCAACCGCTTATCAAAGATCAGTGGTTTATTAACATTCAACCGCTTGCACAGCGCGCGAAAAAAGCACTCGAAGATGACGAAGTCGAATTTACGCCAGCAAGCCGAAAACGCACCCTAATGACGTATTTTGATAATCTTCGCGACTGGAACCTCAGCCGCCAAATTCCGTGGGGGATTCCTATTCCAGCCTTTCAGAACGTCAACGATCCTGAAGATTGGATTTTTGACACACGGGTCGACGAACCGACTATTGTTGTTAATGGCACAACATACCGCCGTGAGGAAGACACGTTTGACACCTGGTTTAGTAGTGGTCAATGGCCATTCATCACCACCGATTACATAGCCGGCACCGACCTTGCGCGTTTTTACCCCAATAGCGTTCTGGCCACAGGGGTAGATATTATGTACGCGTGGGTATCCCGTATGCTTATGCTGGGCCTCTACGCGACCGATCAGGTACCGTTTAAACATGTGTACCTCAACGGCCTTGTCCTAGATGAAAAGGGCATTAAAATGAGCAAATCAAAAGGGAACGTCATTAACCCTATGGATATGGTCGCCGAATATGGCTCTGATGCACTTCGCCTGGGTATCGTTGCCAGCCGCAGTGCTGGGCAAAACCAAGCCTTCGCCACGAGTAAGGTCGTTGCTGGCCGGAATTTCTGTAATAAATTATGGAATATCGCCCGCTTTATCGAAGACAAACTAGGGGAAGGGTACCGACCACAACCGCCGCAACCAACTAGCTTGGCAGATCATTGGATTATTCGTGAATTAACCACCGCTGCTAGCGATATCGACAAGCAGTTAACAGATTATCGCTTTGCTGAAGCCAGCGAAGCTGTCTATCACGCAATTTGGGATAACGTTGCTGACTGGTTCATTGAAGCTTCAAAGACTGAAAACAATCCCAGCATGCTTGCATGGGTACTTGATACCAGCCTAAAAATCGCTCATCCGTTCGCACCATTCGTTACCGAAACAATCTGGCAATCGCTGGAATGGCACAATGATCTTCTCATTACGACCGCGTGGCCAACGGCAGTGCAGTACGATGATATTGCCGCGGGCGAATTTGAACGCTTGCAAAAGCTTGTTGTTGAGGCGCGCTACGTGACCGCAGAACTGCCAGGCAACGAGCGATATGGCATGTTGTATCAAAATGACAGTCTGATTGCCGATAATAAAGATCTAATCAAACACCTTGCTAAACTAAAAGACGTCACCGAAGTCGAGCAACCACGCGGCCTTCGCCTTGCCTCTAGCAACAGGGAAGCCTGGCTCGATATCAGCCAAGAAACCATGTACGAACATCAATCAAACCTTGAAGTTCGCCTCGCTGAAACCCGCCAGTTCGTTAACACCCTAGAAGCTCGACTTTCAAACGAGACGTACGTAGCGAAAGCGCCAGTAAAGCTCGTCGAAGAATCTCGTGCACAACTGGAACTAAAAAAGGCGCTTGTGACGCGCCTTCAAGATGAACTCACGATTCTTAGCTAATCGGTACGAAACTGTTTTCGTAAGGATTATTGCCAAAACCTAGATGTTTTTGTGCCGCATGATGCTTTTCTTCATCAGTGCGAGGTGAGACTTTAGGATTATCTGTACGCAGTTGATGTAGCGCCGACGATAGCGTGTGGCGCTCGACATGCGTATGTGAATCGGTTGCATGATTTACTAGTTTTATATTAGCGTCCGAATTTGTCCCAACAGACGAGCCAGACAGAACCGTTAACGCCGCTTTATCAATACGCGTATCGTGAACTAGCACGCCAGTAGCGGTACTAAGACTTAAAAATATCGATAACGGGGTGACAAGTAGTGATAGTGGTGACATGTGCTTTTCTTTTTTCGTATGTTTGTTTTAGGAGGTTGTAACAGTATCGAATATAGCATAAGCTTTGTTTTATGTCAAGTGTATGTCCGACTATACGTGATGGTACGGATTGCCGGCGGCAATTTCCTGCGCACGATAGAGCTGCTCGATTAAAATCAATCGGACTAACTGATGCGGAAAGACGAGGGGTGACAATGACCAGACGACATTGGCTCGCTGATGAATCGAGTCATCAACCCCGTACGCTCCACCGATGATAATGGTCAGATTAATCGATGATTC
>JAQGGY010000060.1 GCA_028289095.1 Candidatus Saccharimonadota bacterium | reverse complement strand
AAAGCCGGGTCAGACAGTCGAAAGTCTGGCAACCCATTTCAGCATCGATGCCGCAATGCTACAGTCAATGAACCCGGGAATGATCATCCCAGGTACGACTATCAAAATTCCTCCGGCCGAACATCCGATGACACCAACGAACGGGTCGAACGGCCTGATAGGCCAGGCGGTTATAGCAGAAGAAGCAGGCGCGATACGGGT
Organism: Candidatus Saccharimonadota bacterium; assembly: GCA_028289095.1. Taxonomy (GTDB): domain Bacteria; phylum Patescibacteriota; class Saccharimonadia; order Saccharimonadales; family Saccharimonadaceae; genus UBA6022. The sequence continues at coordinate 8,165 of JAQGGY010000060.1, read as the reverse complement.
AAGTAACAAATATGGACAGGGACAGCAGATTGTCACAACAATCCCAGAATTAATGACAGCAATGCAGCCATACAATGCGATTGAAAAGACAGGCCCTACGACATATCGCATCAACCGTGTATTTTCGATTGACGGCGACATACGGCTTGATATTACAAAAACAACACTATCTAAACTTGAATTAGTCAGCAGTCCAAGCGTCGTTACTTGCCTTTGTATGGACCAAGGTGCGTTATTGATCGATGGAGTTACCATTACATCCTTCGACCCACAAACCAAAAAGCCCGATACAAACAGTGCCGACGGGCGTAGCTTTTTACGCATTAAAAATGGGCGCATGGATATCATTAATAGCCGCATCAGCTATCTGGGAAGCGGGCTAGAAACCGACCGCGAACTCGCGGATAATTCTGTCGCAAATAGCGTTCCGCTACTGACGGAAGGTGGCGTATACGGCGCGTCGTGGCGAATATCCAGCAAAACCCTAGGGCAAAATCTGACTACCGGTTGGGTCGAAAAAAGCGACTTTGAACACAATCACTTCGGCGCGTACACTTTCGGCGTATCAGGAATGACATGGCGCTCGAATATGTTTACTAAGAACGACGTGTACGGCCTCGACCCGCACGACGACAGCAATAATTCGCTCTTTGAAGATAATATTTTTTCATATAATGGCAAGCACGGGTTTATCGTGTCGAAACGATGCAATTACAATATTATACGCAATAACTTTTCGTACAGCAACAAAGGGCATGGCTTCATGCTACACCAAGATTCTGCCTATAACTTGGTCGAAAATAATATCGCTTATAATAACTTCGATAATTTTGTCGTGTATGCGTCCAACTACAACACTATCCGCAAGAACAAAAGCTACGAGCCGACAGCCAGTCACATACGGGTCAATCAGCAATCAAACAATACCTTCATTACTGGCAACCAAATGTTCGGCGGCACACGTGGAATCTACCTATACGATGATGCGCAAGCGGTTTACGTAGGAAGAAACGATATACATGGTGTCCGAAAAGAACTACAGACCGATGGCGCTAAAAATGTCGTCTATGCCCGCAACACAAATGATGCAATTAATTACGAAATAGCGACGGGCGATAGAATGATTTTCGGTGAAAATAACATCACCCATCAGGATTACACCACCCCTAATCCACAGGAAATCGCACGCGACTTCGGGCCATAAAGCTAGTGCTCGATAGACTAGCTAGGCTATCATAGGTATATGGCTATAAAACGTAAACCTATGTTATTCATTGCGGGTGCTTTAATTTTAACCAGCTTTATTGGGATCGCTATTTATGCGAAAACAAAATCAGACTCCGACAAAAAGTCGCGCAGCTCGTCGTCTTACGACAAAAGTCACAAATTGCAGCCAAATGATAAACCCCTTGTGGATACGAAACAGCCCGCCAAAGTTTCCACGCCGCCACTGCAGACCATTCCGACACCAACCGCACCCATCACCACAGTGCCAGCACTAATTACGCACCCTGGTCAATTACTACGACTGACAAATTGGAAGCTTCAGCTGCCAATCGATACCGAACGTACTGGATCACCTGATGAAATTAAGCAGCCTGAGTTAAACAGCTACACGGATGCAAATAACTTTTTCCTAAACAGCCAGCTAAACGGCGTGGTGTTCAGAGCTAACGCTGGCGGAGCAACCACAAAAAACTCCAGTTACCCACGCTCCGAACTACGCGAAATGACCAGTGACGGGCGCTCTAACGCCAGCTGGACAAACAATAGCGGCACACATACTATGACCGTTCGCCAAGCGATCACACACCTTCCAGACGTCAAAGACGAGCTAGTGGCAGGCCAAATCCATGACGACTCTGACGATGTCATTATGATACGACTGGAAGGCGCGCACTTGTTCGTCGAAAGCGGCGGTAAAAACATCGGCGACCTAGCGACTAACTATAATCTTGGAACGATGTTTACTATAAAAATGGTAGCCGAACAATCCTCAATCAAAGTGTATTATAATGACTCATTAAAAGTGACCACAGATAAAAACGGCAGCGGATATTACTTCAAGGCAGGCTGCTACACTCAGACCAATACGACAAAAGGCGACAGCCCAGCGTCATATGGCGAAGTGACTATTTACGACCTTTCAGTCAGCCACACATAGCACACTTGCAGTATTAAAATTGTCACTTCTTACTGCGCTAACGCATCTATTTCCGCCTGGGTTAGGGGAGTCCACGGCGAACCGTTAGCATTTGACGAGCTTGCGGCTGGACTTTGTCCCTGATTCCACCATTTTGCCTTGTACGGTACGCCATTAAACAACACGTGTTGGCCAGCATCATACGCATCTGCACCTGACCATGCCGGGTATGTACCTTCTGGTAGGGTTGCTTGGGGAATCGGTTTTTCGTCTGGCATAACCGGACCCACTAGTTCCCATGGCGTCTGCCATGACTGCAAGACCGGATCATCAGGCATATCATCTTGCGTCCACCATTTTGCCTTATAGACATTGTGATGCCATACAATTTTCGTCCCCTCTAGATACGCCCCAGTCGGGCTCCAAATTTGGTATGGACTTGCTGCTGGATCATCTGCGAGCGGTTTTGTTTCCGCATTAGGATCAGATTTGGTTACCGTGCTGGCATTCAACGATAAACTGCCTTTAAGTCCTTCACTTAACACAGTCGTAAAAGCAAATTTATCTTCCTTGACGCCGCTACACGAATCAGACACGACTTTTGTGTCAACATAGTTACTGCCACAGGTAACGTCACGGTTGGCCGACCACATCGACATACGCCCAACGCCGCGTTCCAACGCAAACTTACTCAATTCTTTCGCGTCATCCAGTGTAAACACCTCATTACGAATGTCGTTTTGGCCAATCATCGGCGTTGCACCGATTTTTGACCACAGCGTCGCGTTGCTTAGGTGAATGCCCGCTGCCTTATACAACACACCCATCTGGCGAACGGTTTGTATGAGCGCATTTTTTGAGGCTTCGGCCATCGTATCGTCTTTTGGTTTACTAGCACCGTAATCCATTGTCATAATATTCACACCAGCAAGGTCGACACCGTTCTTTAGCAACTGCGCCACGGCATCAGTACCGTCTTCGGACAGTCCCTGTGGAATAACAGGCAAGGTGACCCAGATAGCTAGCGGCTTGTCGGCTTTTTTATATTCCTGCTGCAATCCCGCCAGCACTGTCGCACGACGGGTATTGACAGCTCCATCTACCAGCCCCGAACCTTCCAAGTCTAAATCAATCGTATTAATTTTGTAGCGATCAATGACCGATTTGTACGCCCGCTTCAATGCGCCGTTGTCCGTACATCGAACTGCTAGTTCGTCATTATTCAGTCCACCAAACGAAACAGCGACACTGCCACCTTGCTGTTGCAGACGCGCAATGCGGCGATCTAAATCAAGAGTATTACCAGCTTGCTCCATCGTATAGGCATTACCCCACGACGGGGTACAGGCATCTTTTGTCGATGACACAATAAATGACAGGACAGCATCACGACTATTTGTTGCACCTAATTGGTCAAACGCAAATGTCGGCGTCGATGTCACGTCTACGTATGCCGCAAACCACGGAGCGTTTGACGATAGTGATCGCGCATCCTGCCAACCGCGTAATCCCATTACTCCTGCAGCCGATAAACCGACCACAATAGCAATAGCTAGCATCACGCGCCACAGCGACAAGCGTCGCACTGGTTCGGTAGTGCGCATTGTCACATTACTCATAGCACTACCTGCTTTTCAGCTGGCGCGGTCACCAGTGCGCCGTCGTCGTCATTACTGTATTCATTAATTGGCACTGCCGCACCTTCGACATGGCCATGGTACAACACAGCTCGCCAATCTAGGGCTGGCTCGTTCGCTTCTGTTGTTACGACAGTCTTTGGATAGACATCAACATACAACCAATTCGTCAGGCCCAGCCAAATATCGACGATAGTGTTGCGGATGCCGATGTAGGAAAGGATTGCCCATGCAGCCAAGCACGCGTTGAACCCGGCAAATGCCGCGTTGCCCCAGTTTTGCGCATCAACGTCACGCCACAATGTAAACACCGAAAAGCCGACGATCAGTAGCGGTGCAATGACGTATAGTATCGGTGACGCGGTGCGGTTTTTAACCTTTGGCGTGCGGGCGAACGGAATCTTTTTGCCACTCAGCGCCTGCTGTAGTGATTTCAATACTCCCGCTAAATTAACCGGCAACAATATTAGGTTGAACCCATAAATCCTAAATATGTCACTTCTTTTGTATCCGCAGTATTTCAAATCGCTTGCCATGGCCAGAAAGTATGGTAGGGCAGCGAGTACGACAAACGGGCTCAATAGGCGGCCGTCATAGGGAAAGGCTAGTAGGAATACCAGGCCAAAACTTGCCCAAGTAATTGATGCCATATAATTGACGCGCAGTAGGATTTCCGTAAGCGAAACGAATTCGTTGCGGCGTTTACGCTCTCGGATTTGATCGATCAATTTCGGCATAATCAGCAGACCGCCATTTGCCCAGCGTCGGCGCTGCACAATCAACGATCCAAAGTCCGGTGGGGTAGCGCTATAGCTAAGGCGTTCTGGATAATTAATCAGTTTCCAGCCATGTAGCCCCAAATCAATGCTAGATTCGGTGTCTTCGATGACGGTACGGTCCTGAATATAGCGACGAACTTCAAATCCACCAACCCATTCTTTTTCGACGATATCTTCAAGTGCATTCTTGCGGATCACAGCATTGGCCCCAACCCAGAACGTTGCACCGTAGTGGCTCATGCCTTGGTGAAGGATATGCTGAATATCCGTCGTCGCGCCGGACAATCGTTCGATGCGCGTTGCGGCACCACGAAACGAGGAATATGGCGTCTGTGTCACGGCGACCCGCGCATTATCTGGCTGCTGCAAAAAATAAACTAAACGCAAGCAATAATCACGCAGCAAAATCGAATCCGCATCCAGTGTCAATAAAAACTCGCTGTCAGGAACTATAATGTCACCAGCGCGGCGGCGCGACACCGGCATTAGGATCGGTCCGTCGGGCGTCTGTACAGGCCGGTAGGTTCCACCCATTAACCCGATATATGCATTCAGGTTCATTGCTTTGTTCGCCTCATGCGACAGTGATGCGTATTTTTTACGTTCGAACACTTCGATTTCGGAATCGAATATCCACGCCAATCGTCGGTATAACTGATGAACGCGACTTGTCGGTATCATGACAGCTTCGTCACATGATGCCGACAATGCATCACCGACCAAGCTCAGTTCTTTTGCCAAGCTACGTAATACCTGATCACTAAAAAATACGTCGACATGATCATCAATATCTTCGTTGTCCGCCAGACTGTTCAGCCACGTTGAAGCCCAGCTATACTGCGCAGCCAACGTCCGTGCCGTACGCAGACTCGCCATACCGGCTTTAACTTTCTTTTTTTCAAAATCATTCAATGCTTTATTAAAGCGTAATCGTGGCTTGGCAAATACGCGCATAATGTCCGCACCTAACGCACGCGTCACTTCCAGCTTTTCAATATCCTCTTGTTTTGAGGGATTAGGATTATCATCGACGAGCAATACCACGCGCACTCCAGGATATTCCTGTAACGCGGCAGACATGATCGTCTTGCGGATTACCTGTGGCTCTTCACTATACGAAGGAATCAGAACGGTGATCGACGACTGGTCTTCAGAAAAGTGCCGATCTAGTTCTGCTCGCGGAACTCTGATATGTTTACTGAACCGCTCCAACGCACCTTGTCGGGCGATCAGATACATCAACGCCGAAAATGTCAAAAAGGTAACAACCACCAGGTAGCCGATCGCCTCCAACGTGAACTGAAAGCTTTTCGGGCCGTCAAAGAATTGTCGGATGATCGTTGATAGCACGTATAACGCCCACAAACAGACCGTGGCAACGACTGCCAGGCGGCTAAAAATCATCATTCTGGTCGACGGTCGGGCGTGAATAGTAGAAAGCGGCGTCAGCCGGCGCTCGGCACCCCATTGCCTTTTTCGAGTAAGACGGTTGGTTGGCGTTGTTTTTTGCATGACAAAAATATCATCCTTTCGAAATGATTTTTATTAATGAATAAGATGCTTTGCACTCGGCCGTGTACTGTCGTACTGTATTGAGCATGATAGTAACAGACAGATGACTCTTGCGCAACAGGTAATTATTGGCGGATACTCTGCTTCCTCTAAGTAAATGATTCAAGCCACACGTCAACGCGCAATTAGTGTATCATTAGTACAATGATTACTTTTTACCGCTCCAGCAACGCCAGCCCCGCAATTACTGCGGAATCCGTCCTGCAGACAGGCAGCTGGATTCGCTGCGAACGTCCTGGCGACAGTGAACTAGCAACACTCATCGAACTAGGTCTAGACGAAGATATTCTGCGCGACAGCCTAGACCCACACGAAGTCCCGCGTATCGATTCCGAAGACGACTGGAATTACTTCATCACGCGCCTACCCGACACCGATGACGACTTTAACGACTTTACGACACCAGTATTATTTGCACTAGGTAAGCAATACGTTGTTACAGTCAGTCGCGATCCACTAGGGCGGCTATGGCAACCATTTATCGACAAAATAGAGGTTCCGACGACGCAAAGCACAAAATTATTCATGCATATGATCGACGCAATTACTCGCCAATACGGTACACGCGTTGCCCAGATCAACCGCCAAATGCGTGCCGCAACCAGCGACGTTCGCAATCTAAATCCAAAAGAAATCACCCAATTAGTCGAATACGAACGAAAGCTGAATGATTATCTGGACGCACTTATCCCAACCAACACCGCGCTTGAAAAACTATTGAGTGGTAAAATTATCGAACTATACGAAGACGATCGGGACTTGATCGAGGATCTTTCAATTGAAATGGAGCAGCTGATCGCACGATGTACCAGCTTGCTACGTACCATTACCAACCTACGTGATTCGTATCGCGCCGTCATGGACACGCGCCTAAACGAAACGATGCGTATTTTGACCGTGATTACGATGGCCTTTACCATTCCGACAATGTTTGCCGGATTATTTGGCATGAACGTCAGCATTCCGGGCTCGGGCTCACCGATGATGTTTTGGTTTGTTATTTTGATGAGCGCCTTGCCGTCATTGGGCCTGATTTATTACTTTATGCGCAAAAGATAAACCCAGCTTAGCCTCTGACCCCTCCACCGCGGGTGGCGCTCAACGGGGCTGACCCAGAATTGTTTTATGTAATCATATAAAATTCCTGGGGCGGATTGAACGACAGGATCCGAGGAAGGTTCGCGAGTGAAATATACACACTTTACACGACATAACACCTATGATGTGGTATAATTAGAGGAATTATCAAAAAGAACGGATTTCAATCATGGCGAAACAACGCAACCGACACGGGGCATCCCGAAAACGCATCTTAAAGAAAAAACTCAAAGCTGCACAGAAATAGCACTTTCTACTAAAAAACCTTGGACTGTATTATCCAAGGTTTTTTTATTTGACCATTATATAATAGTCCGTCATACTTACGCTTATAATGCAACCAAACCAACCATTCAACCCAACGCCAAATCCAAACGATGAACCGACACCAGCGCAGCCAGCCTGGGACAACGCGCCGCAACCACAACCAACCGCTCTGCCTCCAGCACAGCAAGTCGCACCCGCGCAGCCCGCTGCTGATTTTGCACGCTACCAGCCGCAACCATTACAAACACCACCATCCACACCTGTGCCATCGCCTGATAATACACCAGCACCATACGTGACGCCAGAACAGCCTACAGCCCAAAATAATGATCCATCTAACGTTCCGCAGCCACAGGCAACGCAACCCGATCAGTCCATGGCAATCGATCAACCACAACCAGTCGCTCTGCCAGTTGCAAAACCGCTTTCACCATTCGAACTAGAATACCAGGCAGCCGTGCAAGCGCCAGTCCGTAAAAAATCACACCTTGGCCTAATCATCGCCAGCATTTTCGCAGTATTATTACTAGGCGGCGGAGCATCTGCGTACATGTGGATGCAGGATCAAAACGATCCCGAAAAACGTTTTTACCGCGCTATCGAAAATCACCTTACGACGACATTAATCCAGCAAGATTATGACCAAAAAGGATATAATGGCGGCGAAGT
>JAQGGY010000046.1 GCA_028289095.1 Candidatus Saccharimonadota bacterium | reverse complement strand
GCTCGGTCGATTTTGAGGAGCCTGTTTAGTAGATTCAAAAGTGCGCGCCTTATTTTTTGATGGTGACAGGAATAGCGTTAGACGCAATATCGTGCCACTGTGTACTAACATTGTATATTCCAGTGGCTACGACGGCCCAATCAATATCGTCCGTGTCATCCCAACTTATTTCACCATCAGTGTCATTTGCCGGGGGTTTGATAGTAAACTCGTCTTCGAATTCCCTTTTCTGGCCGGGCGCAAGCGTAACGGACGTCATCGCGTCACCGCATGTACGCACCGGGGATATTCTGGTGTCATTCAAAAATGCATCCGGACCTACGCATGTACTGGTAAATTCAAATGACGAATCGACGAGCCCGGCATTACGTACGGTGGTTCGTAGCTTTAATTTATCCCCGTATACATAAGCAGGCTGTTCGTCCAGAATCGTAAGGGTGACTTGTACGCCTTTTTTCGCAAGCACAGGCATCGTAGCCGATTTAGATGTATTACTGTTAGCACCTGGATTATGTCGGCTAACGAAAACAGTTAGCATTCCATACGTTATCAGGCCTGAAATAACAACAACCGACAGTGAAATGGCAACATTTTTTACATTCATAGCTTAATAGTAGCATATGCGCATTCGCGGTAATACGCATATATATTTGGATTTTTATTGTTGATTAAATTTGATTTATGTAGCGTGAGCGGCGTGTGGTAATTAAATAATTTCACAAAGATGTTATAATATCCTGTATGTTGAGTCATCAACAGTACTGTTTTGACGAAGCATGGGTGTAAAACGCCCCTCTGAACGAAAGGTCGTGTGACATTGCGTTATAAGTGCCAGGGGCATCGGGTTATTTTCCCCGAGCAGCCGCTAGTCAACCAGGACTTTAGGACTGGTGGTAGGTATGCGAGCCATGTTCAGCAAATGCTCGACATCATTGAGGTTGGAAGTTATAACGAAAAAACCGCTCTTACGATGCAATTTGATATCCATACGATCCCTTTGGCCGTCAATGTTGCGCCTGACGATCAGCGGATATGGGGCGTGCACAAGCATCATAATATGCGGCGTCCTGGGGTATCTCCGTTCATCGAACGTCCAGTATTGGAGGACGAACTTGGTTTTATAACGATTCAAATACTTCGTTTGCGAAATTCAGTGATGCTGCTGCGCGCATATGGCGGACAGGAAATCAGAGGCTTGCCTTGGATGAAGCCAAAAGATCCTGATGCCGCCAAGCGGTATTGGCATGAAAATGCGTTCCTTGCGCGTGGGTATTACATGATTAAGCCGAATACGACAACACTCCGCGTGCCCGACTGGTATCAACCACTGAGCGTCAAAAACTAGTACATATTGCCCTGCAGGCACGAGTAGATCACATTGTGAACCTCGTCGCCAGCGGGGCTTTCACTATTTTTGATTCACGATTCGCGCGTAAGAAGGCGGGATTATGGGTTGCGTGCCAGTAACGGATTTTCATGCTAAGTGTAGGCGTCCCCGTCATGAGTTTAATATATATTAAGAACAAAGCCCTACGAATTAACGCAGAGCCTTGCTCAATGCATTATTTCATAGGGCCGATAGTGTGTAGTTAGAACTGAGTGTGTATAGTCCTGTGGAATTCAAGATCCTTAGAAGATAAGGTTCCTAGCGGGTCTTCTCTTTGGTCAATGAGTCTCACTTTTTGCCGTAGCCCTATGTTGTGATGGAGGTTGTCTGCAAGTGTGATGCATGGTTCCGGTAGCAAGGGCTGATCGTTGGCGTCAATGGTGAAGTTGGAAGGGTTCCAAGAAGGTGGATCGGTGTGCTCGTATGGCGTAACTCCCATATCTCCTAGGGGGCGGTTGGCTTGTTCGCCATTCTTGTTCAGTAATGTAACGACGACTAGCGTCTTTTCCTGTCGAGGGAAGGTCCGCTCGTGTGAGATGTACCCGAGATGTGGTTCAGATACGACCGTAAACTCTACACCTCCGTATTGACGGTTGAAAACGATGATTTTGCGGTTGAGCTTCAGGTCTTCTGCGCTCAGCGCTTTTTCGTGATGAGGGTTGCGGATCGAATTTACCGAATTTTCTGGCATGTTGAGTTCCTAACTGAGGTACGTATCGCGTATCGGATGACACAAGATTCAATAATTACAATAACACAACAATAATTTATTGTCAATAATGCATTAGCTTATATAAAGAAAAAAGACTTCAATGAAAGTCTTTTTTCTTTGATGTGTGAACAGGCTATTCTTCTGCTGGACATAGCTTTGATTGACGAGCTTCGAGAAATGACTGCATGCGCTTCTGCAGCAAAATGTCTATTTTGACGGGCTGTGATTGTCGTCGTAATGTTTCAATATAGCGTAGCCATTGTCGGTCATCGGTTAGGTTTGTCTGATTCATACAATTGTTCTCCATTGGTTTAAAAATTAAAAAACAACTAAAACAATACTGCTTAGCTGTAACGGATTTTGGTTTGTAGCTGCCTGATAGATTAACTGACCGTTATCAGTGTCATCGTGACAGGAAACTGGTTGTATAAAAAAGACGCGCAGGGACCGGAGTGTGGTTGTCTAAGGACTATTATACTCCCCTATTTAATGTAAACGCAATCAGTTTGAAGTAAGTTAATTTACTTGTATGCTCTATATTACCCCCAGTCTAAGCAGCTGCTTTTGATAGACCTAGGATAGTGAAACGTGTATTATGGATAAATACGTAAATTAAAGAAAGCGACTGATGAACCCAACAATACCTACCGATCCTACAACCCCACCGGCCGGCAAAAACACTAAATTGAATAAGCGAACTCTACTTATTGTCATCGGTAGCTTGCTGCTTGTAGCGGCGGCCTTTGTGGCCTATATTCTAATGCAGCAAAATCGCGGCACGGATCATCAAGGCTCCGCGATTGTCGATCAAGAACATTCAAAGCCTACTAATACTGATGATATATCCGTCAAATTACCTAACGGCAAGACGGCCACATATAAAAACACCGAAGGCAATCGGAATATCGCATTTGCAGATTCAGACAAAGGTATGGAATACGTCGCATTGTCACATAAAGAAGTTGAACGATTTTTATCTTCTGCTGATCAAGAAATTATGACAAGGCTTTGTGGTGCCGACGGCGAACGTGCCGACGTTGAAAACATAGTTCTTGCGAATATGAGTACCAAAGTAAGAATGATTGAATATTCTACCGAAAGTAATTGCCTGAGTGAACTTGCTACAATGCGAAACTCTGACACCCAGCTTCGAACAGATGCAGCCGCGCTTATCCAGCGAGTTGAAGATGATATCAAAGCGTTTTACAGCGCAGTCATTATCAAGTAGGTCGACACTAAAAACGCGATAGCTCGGTCTTGCACCCTACGCATTAAATATAAGCATATGAGCGTAGCATCAATACCGGCTTAAAAAATAAGAGACACCGAAGTGCCTCTTATGAGTGGAAGACTTGCACCAACAGATGTAGCCTACTAACTAAATAACTTAGTTGAAATGTACTGAACTTTTTAACTTGATCGGCTACACATAATGATTCGTGTGCTGTATCACTTGGTCTTCCATATATATTTATATCAAAACGAAAATGTGACGTCAATACTTTTTGATTGGTTATCTATGACTAACTCATCTCTACAATCTCAATGATATTGAGCACACAGAGATGAGGACAGAGGAGTTCGACCACTGCACCTCATCCTACGGAATGGTGCTCAGTCTAGGCTGAGGCGTTCTTCCATTCAGGGAGTGCGCGGATTGCCAGAACATGCTGGATGTCCTGGGTGACTTCGTCACGGGTCAGTCCGTTGGTGACGCAGTACTGGTTGACGACGTCCTCACGGGTGCGAATGACATCTGCCTGTTCGGGCGTGACCAGTACGAACAGCTGATCGTCGTTGTTGGACGAATTGCTGGCGTTGTTCTGGGTCATGTAATGCTCCTCTGTCGAAATTCTTTATCACTCATTCAAGTAACAAAGTATACGATTACACCGTTCAGTACGATGTAATGATACTATATTAGCATAAGTAGAATGTAATGTCAATAGACATGAAAGCACCCTCATTCGAGGGGCTTCCATTGAAGCGTCGTATATGAGGGTGTAGATTGTGGACTATTTGTCCTTTGGCCAAATTTCGGCCTTACGGTTCTCGTAGATCCGTTTGGTGATCTTCGCAGTGTCGGTGACGACATTTTTTAGATCGGCTCGCATCTCATCAAGAGGAAACTGACCTTCTAGTTGCGGAGCTTGCGATTCATCGAACACGTTGTCCAGATTGAGGGCGCGTATTGCGCGCTGAGCACGCTTTACCTTCCCGTCCCATGACTCTGGCGTTTCTACTAAACTGTAGTATTCCGCCCGAATGGCCGGTGACGCTACAAGTTCAGCTTTGCTGAGCGTCGGATGGTTCTGTACAACGATGTTATACGCACGAATGCGCGCAAATGCCTTCTCGTACAGATCTCCTTCGTGGGGGTCGTGCTTTAAATCAGATATGTATGCTTTGATCGACGTTTCGACAACCGGCTTGATCATGGCCATAAACAAGCCATGGACCTGATCGTCAGGCGCAGCGCCGAGGTCATTGATGAGGGCAGCGACAACCGAAGTGGTATCACTGAGGTGCAGGAGCGCTTTTTTGCGATCCCCTCTTTCGAGCCGGCCCGCCATTACGTCAGCGACGCGACGCCGGATTTGCATGACCACAAGATCTCCAACAAGATCCGCTTCTGACTGCGCAGCGGGATTTTCAGACGGTACTCTGTCCGCTCGAATTGCGGCCATGCACATGTCTGATTCCGCTTGCCCCAGATCGAATATTTCTCGAATGGTCGATCCGTCAAAGTCTGTCGTAAACTGACTTGCATGAGCGTTCATTAGGTGCTTCCTTTCGGACGTACTGTTGGTATAACAGAATACTGATACTATAGCATAGATATGAGTAAAATGCAATTATACCTAGTGAATTCCAACTTCATAATCTATGTAATCGAAACATGTACTTTGGAATCAACCTCACTATCGCAGTGGATAGTGAGGTTGATTCCCTTACTAATCTTCGTCAAGAAACAGAATCATGACAGTGTCCATCGTTAGGTCGTTAACCTTGTCTGCGCCTAGCGGCATGAAAAAGAGCAGTCTGTCGATCGCAACTCCAAGTTCAAGCAGTTTGTACAGGACATCTTCGTTGTCGGTCCAAACCACGCCACCTTCTGAACGAAGGGTGCGGGTCAGCATAAGTATGAATATGAAGAACTCCCGCTATATGCGGGAGCTCGACCAATATGGGAACTTTCCGATTTAGCGAGAGCGACTGAATACTGCGCGCATGCAGCCGTGTATTAGTAAAGCAATCAAACAGATGACGACACCTACCCCGATCACTTTGACGGAAAGGAAAAGCATGTTTTCCTCGCCGTAAAAAAACTGTAAAAGATAATTATTTACAGATTGGAAAACGTATAGTACTAGCCAAATAAGTCCCATGACGATCGTTGCCGTTAGGGTGAACCCAATCATCCATTTTATTAACCTCATCAATATCCACGCATTCAGGTTGTAGTGCGGTATCACTAAAGACTATAACATCGTATAGCTTCGCTCGCGACCGTAAATGAATTCCAAACGAACGTTCTTGGAAATTAAAGGACCTTCACTTACCGTGCGATATCATTCAATACATCTTACAAGTCAGTACCCGATCCTATCGGGCGCTTACTAATGCAATAGAATCCGGTGCAGACTATTTCGGAAGGGATAGATAGAACGCTAATGCGACAAAGGCAATGCTGAACGCCGCGACAGAAAGTGCAGCACCAGCTGCGGGCTGAATGCCTCGCCTGCTGCCGATTAGCATGGACATACCGAGCAGGCTTACTCCTATCGCTGTTCCAAAGAAAACGATAATTGCTCCGTACTGCGACATATCAACCATGTTATATCCTAACACTAGTTTCCAATTATTAAGGTCAGATATATTATAACAAATTAGACATCCTATGTCAATTTCTTAGTGATAATGATGAGGTGCTGTAACCTTTAGATTTCAAAATTTTGCGCAGTCAAATATTCTGAAACATGTTCATTTAGCGAACTAGTGATGTATATGCCTAACTTGGCAATTGGTATCCATTTGACCTGCATGACACCGCTGTCGTCAACGGCTTGCGGTGTGGATTCTGCTAATCTACAGGCGATGTAATGGATATGCGCAGGAAATGACGGGTGTTGGTGTTCGTCTAATTGGTTAACGGCTTGGACAGAATAACCTGTTTCCTCAAAAACCTCACGTTCGGCTGAGGCAAAGGGACTTTCACCTGATTCGACTTTACCGCCAGGAAACACCCAGTTCAATGATTCGTGGTTTGTGCCGCTTTCTTTTTTGCGGCGTTCAATCAAAAGAACGTCTTCGTCACGACGGATAATTCCTAGAGCGATCAGTTGCGCTTTTTCTATCATCGGCTGATTATAACAGATAACAATAGGGTGCTTATCGTGATCGTTTATATATAAAATACTCGTGACATGGCTTGTGCGTTTTAATGACCGATCAGAACCTTAAATCCTACTACTGCTAGGCCAATCGCTAGTTCGATAGCGATTAGAATCAAGATCGGTACTTTAGCTATCCGCAATGATCTAGCCGATAATATAGACCATGTCATCATCAGAATTAGAACACTTACTATTGATATGTTAACAGCAATATTGAGTGATATAACATTGGATATCGCTAGCGCAATCATCATCATAGGAAACGGAAGTGTTGCCAGAATCGGTGCGTGTTTTCGCAACTGGTGTTCGCCATCTGTCTGATGATCTACGGCATTACGAAATATAATTCGCCGCGACATTAGAGTGGCCACGATACTTGCCGCCCATAAAGAAACGATAGTTCCTGCTATTAAATAACCTGCTTTCAGAGGCGTGTAATGTTCGGTATCGATACTAATCAAAACGGCAAGCAGAGCTAATGTTGCGTAGATTCTTTCCTTTAATAACTCCGCGATATATTCTTTTCGCATTTCGCTATTTGTATTTTTGGCGGTTGACATACTATATATTTTATCAGAAAAGAGTGTAATTTTTGTGCATGAGGAGGTTCTGTATGCACTATATTTAGTCGATTATCAGGGCTATTAATCAGACGTGAATATATATTGTAAAGTTGCATCTACTTGCTTGTGCTTAGTGTTGCCATCACGTATACTTGGACTAATATAGTAATTTTGATTTTTAGACAAGGATAAACACAAAAATGATTAACAGCCTGCCCAAGCTACTCAACCTAGCTAGTATGCGAAAAAACGGGTATAACGAAGCGGGTTCTGATCAGGCTGGGGCGGCTAAATCACATGGCTTTACGATTGTCGAACTGTTGATCGTGATTGTTGTCATCGGAATATTAGCTGCAATCACTATCGTTGCGTATAACGGCATACAGTCAAAAGCTGCTGCGGTCGCGTTACAGACAGACCTTAGTAGTGCGGCAAGAACATTAAGGTTGTATCATGCTGATTACGGTGTTTACCCAGCTAGCATTGATGTGACGACATACTGCCCTACTCCAGCCGATACTCAGTACTGCCTAAAGGCTAGTTCGGGTGTTACCTTTGTCAATTACTCGGCAAATAACGCTGTAAATCCCCAAACATTTACGCTGGACGCGATTAATGCTAGTGGCACACAGTACTATGTCACCCAAGATTCGTCACCAGGGCTAGCTAGTGACACACTTACGATCGGTTCTACGACTGGCGCCACGACTACTGGCTCTACATTGACTGCTGGCGCGGTTACACCAGCCGGTGCTACATTTACACGCCAATGGCAACGTTCTACGGCCGTAGGCGGTCCGTTTACTAATATAGCTGGCGCAACAAATAATACATATGTACTGGCGTCTGGTGATGCGGGTTATTACTTACGTATGGCAGTGACTGGTTCAGGTAGCTACACCGGGACGACAGTCAGTGCACCGACAGCTAAAGTAACAACGGCTGTAACGGCTGTTGCGGCAAGTACAGGTACAACGACGCAAGGGTCGACATTAACTGCGGGTGCCCGCACGCCATCTGCTGCGACCGTTACCTTCCAATGGCGAAGGGGCGGAACAGCAATTGCTAATGCGACCACAGTAACGTATGTATTAACAGCAGCAGACGTTGGCTTTACAATGACCGTAGCCGCTACGGGCAACGGTAACTTTAGCGGTACGGCGATTAGTCCCGCATCGGCGACAGTAACCACTCCTATTACGGCGATCGCACCAATCACAGGTACGACAACCGTTGGCTCTACATTGACTCGTGGTGCGCTAACGCCTGCTGCGGCCACAGCCAACACACAATGGCTTAGAGGTGGTGTGGCTATTGCAGGCGCAACCAGCACTACGTACACGCTTGTCGCCGCCGACTTAGGTGCGACGATTACTGTGACTGCAACTGGAACGGGCGGCTACACAGGTTCTGTAACTAGCGCGGCCACTGCACCGATCAACTAGACAAACGCAACAAATCAAATAAGTCCAGTGTTATTAATGTTTACATTATCGTCACTGGGCTTATTGTATGGGCGAATGTCGCGCTCTATGCAGATTCAGCTGTCATAGCGCGCAGTGTTTCTGCATCTACATTCGCACCAAATGCTGGCGTTCCTGGCTGTAGTCTACGCCCGTCTGCTAGCGTTCCTATGACAACTGGGTCAAATCCAAGCGAATTGACCACCTGTGCGACAATGGAAATAGCACTGGTATCATCACCAGCTATTGCGATCGCTTTACGATTATCCTCCCCACTTGCCTTCGCTTCATCGTACAGATGATGATAGCCCATATGATTGAACGCTTTGACAACTCGTGCTGACGGTATAAATTCTTGGACAAGTTCACTTGACGATATATGCGGGTCTGTTAAGTCATCACGCTTGCCATCAACTTCCCACCAGTAATTCATCGCATCAATCACTAACTTTTCTGATAGTGCCTGCGCTGGAATGGTTTTATATTTTCCTAGCGGTAGCGCGAGTATGACAATGTCACTGTGCGTGGCAGCATCGACAGCATGCGTAACGATGGCGCCAGGTGCTAGTACTTCTACACTTAACCGTATTCTATTTGGATCGCCAGAACCTGCAATATAGACGGTATATCCTGACTTTACTGCTAGTTGTGCTAATACGATCCCAACTTTTCCAGCGCCCAGAATGCCAATCGTTTCAACGGGTGTTTTCATGCTAGCTTTGGGTTGTTTCAGGTGGGTTATTAAGTAATTCACGTACACGTGGAATTACCACACTGCCGTACAATTCAATGTTCCGAAGTCGCGCTTCAGCAGACAATGAACCAGAACCGTATACTAGATCGAAACGTTCTGCATCAAGTATTTTCATGGTACTTGCGATCTTTTGTGCGACTGTTTCAGGTGATCCGATATATAGCGAACCGTTATCTATTTCGCTATCGTATTGCTGGCGAGTCATCGAAGGCCAACCGCGATCGCGACCAATTCGGTCACGATTTTCTTTGAATGGACGCCATGCGATGTCGCGGGCTTCTTGGTCGGTATCGGCGACAAAACCAGGCGAATGGACGCCTATCGGGTGCGCTGTCGTACCTAATTCGGCAGATGCTCGCCGGTACAATTCGACATACGGAACAAACCGATCAGGTGAACCGCCAATAATAGCTAATACTAACGGAAAGCCATAGCGTGCCGCACGTACGACAGATTCAGGCGATCCACCGACGCCTACGCGTGTGTCAAGGTGACCAGATTCGGTTTTTGGGTATACATCGGCCTTGTTTAGTGCTGCCCGAGTGGTGCCGCTCCACGTGACAGGTTTTTCTTTGATCAGTTCCGCAAACAGCTCGATTTTTTCTTCGAATAGCACATTATAATCTTGTAGGTCATAGCCGAATAATGGAAACGATTCGGTAAATGAGCCGCGGCCTAATATTACCTGTGCGCGACCGTTAGACAATGCGTCAAGTGTCGCGAACCGTTGATATACACGGACAGGATCATCACTACTTAGCACGGTTACGCCAGTTGCGAGTGTAATGTTTTTGGTGCGCGTCGCAATGCCAGCCAAGATTGTTTCGGGGCTTGATATTGAATAGTCGGGCCGGTGATGTTCGCCTAATGCAATGACGTCGACACCTAATTTATCGGCTAGTATCGCCTCTTTAACTACTTGGCGTATTGCTTGCGGATGGCCCATTAGTTTGCCGTTATTATCAGATGGTATATCGCCGAATGTATCCAGTCCAAATAGGTACTTTGTAGATGATTTCGTTTTTTGTTGTGTCATTTTTCCTCCGTTTTGGCTACAGCTTTGTTACGTCGACGCCGATGCTTGATAGTAAATCTTTGTCTAATTGATATATTTTTTCTGTACCGACTTTACGTTCGATCAGTACGCCGGATTGAACCAATCGGGCAAAGTGGTGACTCATGGTTGGTTGTGATAATTTTAGAAAATCTGCGCAGGCCTGAACGATTTCACTGCTTGCGATTTCACATTCGTCTTGCGCCAGCCGTCGAACGATTGATATCCGTGTATCATCGGCAAGGCTTTTTAATATAGCGACGGTTTTATTATTCATACTTATTCTAGTATATCGAAATATTTAGATATATCAATACTCTTCTGTTAGATTTTTTGTGCAGTATTTCGAATATGACAGCCGATCTCTGACGAATCAGCGTGAAGTCCGTCTTTAATCCTATTGCTGTTTGATTAAGTATCGAATAAGTGCGCGGATAATTACGTAGTTCAATATAAATATTCCTATATATAGTATGACCAGTAAGGCTCCATTGATGTGTGTATTTAAGATATATAATGCGACAATCCCGATCGGTGCGATCGTGAGTGCATACAGGGTAAGAAAACCGCTATCATTCAATCCAAGACTATATAAAGCAGTAGATGCCTCACCACCCTGCCATTTAATGACACCTAATATAATCAATGCTAACGCTACCACCCAAAATGCACCCGTTAGGACGTTATAAAATAGTATTACCGGTGCTGCTGATAGAAAAAACGCACCCAGGCTTATCAGGATAAATAAGCGTGTAGCGGTCGAAAAAGCTACGTGACGAGGCATGCGCATTAGTCTTCGCTGTTCGCGTGCCTGCCGATCCGTTCGCTGTTGATCATATGTTTTTGGTTTCGGGTACAGTTTTCCAAGTTCAGTTCTGTCCTGTCGAGGTTTAGTGCTCGATGTTGAACTTTTAGACACGGTCGGGATAGTACGCATGTTTTTACTATATCAAACAAAAGGATGTCTACCGGAATTGTATGCAATGGCTGGCGCGTGTGAAATATAGGAAGCGCTAGTGTGAGCTGCCGCATATCAAACGTTGACGGCTTAGGCCGTTTTTATCTACATAGTTATCGGTACATTCAAGCGGCTGCTCGCTTTGTCTGTTTTGATGCTCTATGCTCGTCCGTGTAAACCAGATAGTAAACCATAAAGTCAGAATTGATATCAGTATCAAGACGGCAGTTAAGAAGTCTTTTTTCATATCGTGTAATCCTTTTTTGATTAGCTTACATAGTGCGTTGCTCGCTATTGTTCATGCTGTCATTTAGCTTTTGTTGTTTTTTTGATTTGGTTCAATTTGTTCAATGCGGATAAGAAATAATAAACAGAAATTAAACTAGGTAGTACCATCAAAGCAGCATAGCTGTAAAACATTTGCGATTCATCCGCCTCTGACCTACTTGCCGCCTGAAAAAATTGAAATATCGCTGGCGAGAAAATCACAGTCACGGCTAAACGTTTATATACGGGACTGTATGGAGTGTCTTTGATCATAAATAGATCATATCAAATAAAAAAGACTTTAATAAAATCCCTAATCATCTTATTAATATCTAGTTCACCCTTATATGATAATTCATGCCATAACTGGAATCTAAAGTTGTCATACACGCTCCGTCAGTATCTGTAGTTGAATGTGGCATGCTTTCTAAATTGGCGTATAGATAAGTGCCGCTTCCACATTCGTATTTCATATAATACGAGCAGTCACTTTGAACAGGAGTAGTGTCCGGAACTGCAATACATCCCTGAGACCATTGTGGATCAGTCAGGTGCGCCGATATCTGTTTTCCAGTAACCAGGCATTGGCTAGTTGATACATAGGGGCCGGCGCCGTCGTAATCGCTATGATACCATCCAGAACCGTTCCCTCCCGACCCGCAGCCGCTTCCAGAACCTGCAAATGTGCCATTGTCTGCATTATATAGATGAAGTGACTTTGCTATCTGAGTAAGGTCGCTTTTGCGCTGCGTATCTCTGGCACGCTGTTGAACCCCATTAAATGCGACAATTGTAATTGCGGCCAGTATACCAATAACGACGATGACTATCAGTAACTCTACAATAGTAAAACCAGTTTGTTGTTTTTGTTTTGCCCACATATTACATCTAAGTATAATGCATGTAAGCTCAAGTGCAAACTTAAAGATCTCCGTAGAAATCTTTAAGTATCGTGTTTATATTGGCAACCTGCCAGCAGACGCTAGCTAACAGCTATCCTGATTCAGATGTCATCCTTTTGGAACGTCCAGTGCGTGGTGCTTGTGCCCCAACCGGCTGTCGCTCCGGTGCATGGTCTCCATGTGCCAGTGACGGCATCGCTTGGAATAGGGACGGCCCCGTCGGTACCGGCAATCTGAAGCACGTAATAGTTCGCCGTTCGCAAGCCCGTACAGCCATAACTGGCTGCTGTGACATAAAGGTAACTGTAGTAGTGTGTACAGTCGTTGCCGGGTGACATTGGTGCCTTGCTAATTATTTTATTTGTCACAAGATTGCTAAGCCAAGAGCCGTCAGTCGCGTCGCTGTAGCTGTAACCGTTCGTATGGGGTGCGCATATGGCTGCAGCCGTCGCATTCGTTGTCGGATACGCACCATTCTGTATCTTATATAGCTCTAATGATTGCTGGATAGAACGTAAATCTGTCATACGCTGACTGTCTCGAGCACGCGCTTGAACACCGTTATACGCCACGATGGTAATGGCAGCTAAAATACCAATAACGACGATGACTATCAGTAACTCTCCAATAGTAAAACCAGTTTGTTGTTTTTGTTTTGCCCACATACTATTTCTCAGTATAAAGCATGCAAGCATAAGCATAATCATAAAGGGCTTTATTCATATCGATAGTATATCAAATATAAAGACTTCTGAAATAGGCTTAAGCTACTTGACCTTATACACAGCTATGCGTGCGAAGCTACTGATGTGTGCATATCTATTGTTGCTATGTATTAATCTTGGTTTACTTGGCTAAATATAAACGCGTTAAGGTACGTCCTTGAACTGCCGTCGTCGATATATTCATCTTGCTGTTTTACTGCATTATCCAGCGCACGCTCTGGCTCTTGTAAGCTGAGGTACATTAGTATGTAATCGCCCAGAGGGACATTGAAATTATTGTTTGCGATAGATTTATCTACTACTTCACTAATTTTTTCGGAATCACGGGAAAGTTCTGTCATAAATGGGTTCATACTAATCAACTGAATACCAAGCTTCGCATTTGGCTCGTCACTAAAAAAAGTAGCGTAGGTCAATTTACCACCAAAATTCAATGACGTAATTGGACTTGTGTACTTTGATCTACCGGGAATTTCTATAGGCGGTGATCGCCATACATTACGAGCAGTTGAAGATTCGTTGGCTAGCATCCATTTCCCTGTCGTTGCTAATTCCTCATTGTTAATTAGTTCTCCCCACAAAGCAACGGCATTCCAAGCATTCATTGCTTCCGAGCTCGACTCCTGATTATTTCCATCAGCAAACGGCGCAAGTCCAGCCGCCCATGAATGTCCCGCGTATGCATCGTAATTCCGTTGAACGGGAAACTTATCCGTAGGTTTATACGATGCAATGTCGGCAACAAGCAGATTCATTTTATCTTTGTAATCAGCCAGGAACGGCTTGTCATATCGTCCAAGAATACTTGCCGCATATATAAAATTACCATAGTGGAAATGATGGTCATTAAAATCCTCTGACCCGAATGCACTAGTAGTCGCCGCAATGCCTTTAATCTTACTATCGTAGTAAAAGTAATTGCTGTCTAGTCGTTTCGTAAGTTCATCTTTGATAATAGTCTGTAGTTTTTTAACTGCATCATCTTGTTTTAGCTGCATGGCGATATCAAGCAGGTTAGCGGCACGGCCAAGCTGTTTGCCTGCATAATAACTATCCTGTGCGGTGATTTTAGTCGTGGTAACGTCATCATTTAGCAGCTCGATCAATCGTTGCTTGTGGTCTGAAGTTAGCTGTGACAGATCTAGTTGGCTAGACGCTGGAATAATCGGAGCATTTGTCGTTAGCTTATTGCCTGCCTCGGCCTGCATTCGACCGTAAATATTTTCATACGACGCAATAACGACATCTGGTTTAGACGTAATCGCATAGCCCATTGGTGCGTAGACAGTCGGTTTATTATTAGCTGTATTGTATTCTAAGGTGGTAGTTGCTATTTCTTTGCTAACCTTATGCGTAGTAGTGACTGACGCAACCTCGTTACCGGCAAACTCACGTAAATTATCTTTACCATTGTCCGGTAGCGCATAAAATGTCACTAAACTACCCTTTTCGAGTTTGACGTTAGCATTTGACCCGCCTGTCGCAGTAATGCTGCCGTTGTCGATCAATGCGACATAATCATGACCTGCTTTGGTGTATCGCAAATACTTCGAGGTACTGTTGGCGCCTTGCGCTGGGATGATGTCATTTAGTGTCAAAGTACCTGCTTCAAGTGCACGGTAATAGACATAGGGAACACCTTCAGCAAGTGTTACACTGCCAAGTTTAGATCCTTCAGCATCTTCATATGTCAACGTGGCAGAAATCTTATCAAATCTTGTCATCTGAAAAGTAGCAGCCTTCGCTACTGATATTTGCATGCCGGCAGTATGACCGCCATTAATCGTCGTCGCAGTAACCGCAACCGTGGGTAGTCCTATTTCGAACTCAGACTCTTTTGCAAAAAAGCTGAGCGGCATCGGATATACCGGTTTTGGATCGGTTTGCAGAACCATGCCACTTAGCCAGCTATTGGTTGGCGGTATAATTGTAGGCGCAAGATGCTTTGTATCAGCAGATGAGCCATCCTTGACCGGCAGTGTATCTAATGTTGATGACTGAATAAGGGTTGACGTATTATTCTGTGGGGAGTTTTTCCTTACAAGAATGATTGATCCAGCTGCAATAATTATTACGGCAAGTCCGATACTGATTAAAATGTAGGACTTCCTCATGAGCGCGTTACCGGCTGAAATAACTGAAGGATACGATCATAGACCGTCTGATACCAAGACGACGTGCTTAGCTGCAATGTTGCTTGAACTGGCGTTCCGACTGAAAATCTAAAATCACTGATGTCCGCATCTTTGATTCTTGCTTTCACTACTGTATCTACTCGATCGCCATTACTGACAAGTGATATGTCGAAAACCGTCGCTTGCATAGTAGTGTTGTCGGGCAGTGTCAGGCTTAGTTTGCTATCTTTGCTAATTCGAGCGTAGTCTGGTGGCGATAGTTTAAAATACGCGACTACATGCAATGACCCCACGGTGTTTACTGTCGCAGCTATGCCGCCGGCAGGAATATACGATCCAGCACGATAGTTTATTTTTTCCGTTACTCCGTCATCGGACGCTTTAATCAAAATATTACCGCTAGTAGGGTCGATCGAAAATGGCAGCGATTCAGGTGAAACGGACTTATTACTGATGGATTCGCTCAGCTGTGCACTCTTGATTTCGAATAATGTTTCGTCTTTGACGACCTTGTCCCCTTCTTCTGTATTTTGCTTTACGACCAATCCAGGATAGTCAGTTCCAAGGGAACTTGCATCGGCAGCTAACTGTGCCTTTGAAGAATGTGATTTGGACATACTATCATTTAGATATAGTACTAGCGCCGCGACCAGAATGAGGACAAATAGTATCCCGAAAAAGAATTTTATTCTGCCGGTAAATTTCATGATGTAGCTCCTTTATTAATCAACAGATTGATCTTTTCTTGTTTCTTTATTTCTTTTCGCTGACGACGCAGTATCCGCGATTCTTGCCTTGCAATCCAGACGAAGTAGCCAAATACGACTGTATTAATCGCATTCCAGGCTAACGAGATTGAAAACTCATCAGTATAGAGTGCTTTTACCATTCCAACAAAGGTAGTAAGCAGCAAGAAGATGAAAACATACACCTGCATCCGGACGTAGTTGAATGGTGAATCATACGAAACCGTATTCGTTGCATCCCACGCCTGCTCGCGTCTACGAAAGGCGTTAAAGAAGGCTTTGATATATATTGGAAATGATGCGTTAGCAAGCATCAATGTCTTGATTTTTAGGCCGCCCATTGTATAGAATGCCAGAATTAATTGGGTCAAGTAGAATCCGCTGTACATGATCGCCCATTGCCACACAGGTATGGTAGTAGAAATTGGCGAAAGGTTAAAATAGATCTGTAATGGCGGTAAAAGCAACAAAAGCAGGACCGAGAATCCTACGAAATAATACGATGTTGTCGCAAAGTACTGCAGGCGTTGATCAATTGTCAGTTTACGATTCAGCAGCGGATTATGACGTAGAAATATTTCAAAGCTACCTGTCGCCCAGCGTAATTGCTGTTTAGAATATGCTTTCAGAGTTTCAGGAGTTTTACCAATGGCAAGTACGGTCGGTATGTAAACTGAATCATAACCAAGTTCATGCAGATGAAGCGACGTCCAAATATCTTCTGACTTCGACTTTTCATGAATCCCCCCAATTCTATCGACAGCTGATCGACGAAAGATGACATTCGTTCCCACGCAAAACGCAGCATTAAAACGATTCTTGCCTGATTGAATTAAAGAATAAAACACATTTTGCATAAAGCTAGCCGCGGTCGACACAAAGTTGTCGTGATTGTCATAGTACTGTGGCGTTTGCACGAATGCTAAATTATCATTTTCAAAAAATGGAAGTGTTTCATACAAAATTGTTGGCTCTGCGACAAAGTCCGCATCCAGAATTAAAAAGTAGTCGTTTTTTGTTTTACTGAGCGCATAATTCAGATTGCCCGCCTTTGCATGTTCGTGGGTTGGTCGATTGATGTAATGAACTCCGACGGCATCAGCCATTTTTGCAACTTCAGGTGAATCACCGTCGTCTAAAATATATGTTTCATGTTTGCCGTACACATTTTTAGCTGCAATTGCCGTCTGTCTAATTTCATCTATCGGTTCACCGTATACAGGAATGAATATGGCCACTTCTATCGGTTGGTGGTGGACGTACATCTCGACCGACCGTGCGATAGCGGCTTCCTTTTTCTTTAGGATCTTTATAGCGGATTTACCAACTGGGGCATTATACAAATCTGCTTGTGCGCTATGGTATTCAAAGTTACGCGGGTTAAAGCGCCCGCTCAGTATCGTCCAAAATGATAGCAACCCTTGGATGATTAAAAATATCTCTGCTGTCAGTGCTAGCGTATATGGCAATGGGTCGCCTCTATATGACGGCTGCAACAGGTACCCTAAATAAATAAAAGCGCCTACGGTAGATAAAAGGAGTATTAATGTGACTGTCGGTGAAGTGAGATTGGTTTCTATCCGATTAGCTGCCTGCTCTAATTCATCTGATCTACTTCCGATAACAATAACTCCAAGCTGCTAATAAGCACTATATTCCCTATTTTTGATTCCTAATAATTATATTATTTTACTACCAGCCAAGTCTGTAAAATATATTACACTTATCTAAATGTATTTCTTGTAAATATGTATGTATCTAGAGCTATGGGTTGTATTGAAATGTAAAGACCCCTGCGGGACAAGGGTCTCTAGCAGGGGTTTGATTAGGAGTGGTCGTTGCGCCACAAGTGTGATTCAAGTTTGCGGCCGTACAGCCAGTACGCCGCTGCTGGGATTCCTCCCATCAGGATCGCACCAAAGATGACGCCAGCTATCGTGAACGTCAGTCTTTCAGGGGTGTCTGCCGGCATCATGTTATCTGCCATGAAAGCACAATACGGCAGCACTACGCTGAACATAGGAATCGAGATCAATATGACCAAGCAGAGCATCTTCGCCAGGTTGATTACCCCGTTCTTGACTGCGATAGCAGCCTGCATCAATACGGTCATCAGGTATGAACTTTCCATGTGATTATCCATTCGTGTCGTTTCCATAGAATGTACTAATCATATCACAATATCGTCCAGGAGTCAATGTCCCCATAAAGACCTCGTAAAAAAGTCAGTATCAATTTTTTAGTGCTATCCGTTCTTTGTATGTGCGATAACGGCGTAGGTCGGCAAAACAATACCTAACTGAAAGGATATCCGTTAGGGCCCTTCGTTCATTGAGCCTATGCTGGGCACCACCTAGTGGATGACTAACTTCGGAACGGTGGGTGGTAAGTTAGCTGAACCAGCGTTCCGTTGTTAGCGTTTTTGGCACGATCTAGTTGAGTGTAATGAGCTTAGCTGCTTTCATTGCGTAGGTTACTCTCGGCGCTGCCGTACATCCAGCGGCCTCGACAGCAGTAATACTTGCGGAATCACTAGCACTAGGGCTTTCTAGCGACCAATATAGTGCGAACTGATTGCCAGAACAGGGATAAAACATAAATGATCTATTCCCATTCGTACCAGTACCGTACCCTTTGTTATTCGGGGCGCCAGTGATCAGTCCAGCTGGGATGTAATTTTTAGATAAAAGCAGGTCTTCTAATCCGCACGTATATGCACTCTTATATATCCAGCCGCCGGTACCATCTGCGCAATTTATACCGTTAAATGCTACGGTAGAGCTCCAGCCACCTTTTGGCAGGACGTTGGTATCAGCATTCCACATGTAGAGTGCTTTTTCGAGTTGACTGGCGATCGATTTCATTCGGGTGTCATTGGCGCGCGCTTGAATGCCATTAAATGCGACAATAGTGATCGCCGCCAAAATGCCGATGACAACAATGACAATCAGTAGTTCGACAATCGTAAAGCCGGTTTGTTTTTGTTTTACCCACATATTAACTCTAAGTATAAAGCATGTAAGCATAAGAACAAACAATAGAGGTGTATTTACTAAAGTTTATATTACTATGATTACGCCCGACAGATCTCAGTGAGTGTGTTGAAAGGTTGTCCTATATATCAATGGCTGTCAGCTGAGGTTTATGCGCAGGCCTAGTGATTGTCGAAACGTGACTTCCAGTCAACTTTCATACCCAATGCGACTGCGTATGATAAATCTTTCTCAAGCGCTTTTATACGCAGCTCTTCGCTTGCAAAATTTAGCTTATCCAACTGAGCCTGTTTGATATATATTCGATATCCTTCGATAGCTGGCCATGTGTGGCGCAATCTTTTAGTGCCAATCCAGCGCATCCCATCTAGCTTTATATAAATAAATGTGAGGATGACGCCAAGGACTATATAAAGCGGTGCAAAGATCAGCGTAAACCCAACTAGCATGAATGCACACATCACTAATACTTCACTAATAGATAGCGAAGTTGTATAAAGCAGCGAACCTATCGTA
This sequence comes from Candidatus Saccharimonadota bacterium, assembly GCA_028289095.1. Lineage (GTDB taxonomy): Bacteria > Patescibacteriota > Saccharimonadia > Saccharimonadales > Saccharimonadaceae > UBA6022. The sequence goes on along the minus strand of JAQGGY010000046.1, from coordinate 2,911 downwards.
ATGATGATCAGTAAGCTGTAAAAGAAAAAGACGTTCCTAATTGCCCTAAGTACACCGATTAATACTCGCAAATAAAACTTTTCTTGTATTAGGCCCCTGCTTACCAGACTGTTACTAACTTCGTGGTTAAAAAGTTGGCTATCGATAATGCTTAAATCACCCAAAATCGATACATAGCTGCCATCACCGACACGCTGCATGATGAAATTCTCATGGCCTTTTAGCGAATCAGTTTGCGGGCTAGCCATATTTAGCGATAATCCGCCATTGGCATCAATTTGTATATAGTCTTTGTACTCTAGGTCAAAAACCGTAGCGACGCACTCGCGTGTATTTAACGCAGCGTCGTACATGTAGCCTATTTCCGCTGGCGTTAAATTACCGGGCGATTCATACATCGTAACGATTGTTTGCGCACGAGATATTTGTCGCAGCCTCAGTCGAGAGATGGTGCGTACTACTAATGGATAGATTATTAATATTGGCAGTGCCACGAACATATATAGCAAGTAGATGGAGCCGTCGTCGGTACTGAAAGTCATATTAATGAATTATAACAGTTACGGTATCTTTTATCATTATGCTGAGCGGCTTTCTGCTATATACGTTCGGAACTTTTAGTTCACTTAATCTTAATTCTTTAAAAAATTAGCTTAACGCTATAAAGCACGTTGTAATCGCAAGGACTAGTGCTATTGGTGTCATAAGGTTACGCTCTGGTTTACTGCGTGAAATACCATTCATGATAACGCCAACGGCAAAATAAACAGCCAGCACCCAAATTCCAACATTAACGACAGTGTTGTTAGGTATGAATGTAGGCATACCGGCTTTACTCAGAATGATAATAGCGAAGATTCCATATAGAAAAATAGAAATCATGCTGCCTATTTTTAATTTCTTTGGCAAAACTTTATGCGATCCTCCCCATGCATACTTACCAATCGGCGCGCCGAGAATTAATGATAGCTGAAACAGGCTAAGGCCAAAAAGTATGACGCAGGAGATTATAGTTGCGATATTTATCATGTTTCAATCATACCAAACAAAACAGACTTCCAAAGTAACATTATATCATTATGCTATGCTTGGCTGCCGCTAGTGGATCTACTTCGTTATGAATTCAAAGGATAAGGCGTTATGGTCAGATAGGTTTTCGCCTATGCTCAATGACGTAAGCGTGTAATCTCGTGGCATCAATACGTAATCGAGGGTTACATTTTCCGATGGAAATGAAATGTACGGCATAAATTCAGTAGATGCAACGTAGTCTGCAGCGTATAGATCTTTCACCGTTTTTATATCAAAGATATTAAAATCACCAAGTACCACGCTTTTGCTATCAGTATTTTTGATGATCTGCAGAGTTTCGGCTAGCTGTTCATTCGAATATAGATTATTCGAAAAGTGGACGTTGGTGAAGCTGATGACCTGATCGTTGATTAATATATCTACCTTTTGAATGATACGAGTGTGTTTATCATCTGGTCTTTTCGTCAAAACCAGGATCTCGCTGTCGATAATTGGATATCTACTTAACACTGCTAAGCCTTCACGAGATTCAACGCCATCGGACTGCGTATAGTAGCGACTGACGCTTGTCTGAGCATATATATAAGGTGTGCTCAGTTTACTATTTAGATATTTGGACTGAGAGTATGGTGAGTATTCCTTATTAAATTTCACTTCCTGGAAGAATACGATGTCTGAATTTGTCGCTTCCAAATACGATACGATGTTTGATTCCCGCTTCATCCAATTTTTATAACCGGCTAAATTAAGTGTGGCAACTTTCATGTTTATAACTATACCAAACAAAACAGACTTCCGAAAAAAATTTTATCACTACACTTATGTTCTGTGGTTCTCGTGTAGGAGTTCATAACGTCACCTAACTAATATTGCATATAGTTCAAAGTCAAAACCCGCCACTCTGGTGAGCATTGGCTGCTGTAATTTGATTAGAGGGATGCTGGCTGTGAGTTTAATTGGTGTATGATCCTGTGACCCATGCTCCCTCATTGAGTCCCCAGTCTCTTCCGCTACAGCTAAATCCAGGACCTTGGCCATTTCCCGCTTTCGAGCTAAGTATTTGAATCACAAGTACATAGTAGTCTCCCCTTGCAGCATCGCACCCTGCATTGCCAGCACTGTATTTATAGTACTTATAGAAATAATTGCCGGTGTTAATTGGATCCACCGGTGTAAAGCTGTTTAGTGTTCCAGATGACTTTAAGCTAGATATGAACGTTGCTGGAGTATTCTTGCTCACCTCCCAACCTGAAGGATCATTTGGAACAGCCCATGGGTAGCTTCCAGATACTGTCTTCTGCGCCTCGAGCGCAGTAACAATAGCTTGCGCATCATGTACTCGCTTTGTATCTTGAGCACGATTTTGTACGCCGTTGTAGGCCACGATAGTAATTGCCGCTAGAATACCTATAACGACGATGACGATGAGTAATTCGACAATCGTAAATCCTATTTGTTTTTGTTTTGCCCACATATTAATTCATAGTATAAAGCATGTAAGCGTAGGCGTAAACAAAAAGAACTTTTGAAAAAACCTATTTATCGCGTTTATGTTTGACGGCCGCTAGTTGGCGAGTTTTGAAACTTTTCTTATAGTACTATGGAGTATCAGGATACAAATCCACTTTCGAGCCTCGTGATCCAACATTAGATTCATGATCGGGGCTATATGCGGGGTGTATTGTACTCATAATCCTCCAGACTGATTCATCGTCACCTGGGTCGAGTGAGTCAAGCCACTGCTTTGTAATCTTCATGGAACTCGTTTCATGTTCAATTTCTTTTTGATATGCCATATCGTCAATAACCCGATCGCTAATTTCAAATTCAAATGAATATTCAGGCCCGTATATTTTCTTAAATAGGTATTCGATTCTCG
>JAQGGY010000031.1 GCA_028289095.1 Candidatus Saccharimonadota bacterium | reverse complement strand
GTACCTACAGACGAGAGCGAGGCTTTCCATTGTTCGAACTGACTCCGGAAGCGTTGATCAAAACGCACATTCAAAAGGCTCGCTTTATCGATGTCACGATGAACGAGCTTGCCCAGCAGGAGAAGTTTAGCCAAAAGGATGTTCTGAAGCAGATAGAAATACTGTCGGCGAATGCCGAACAATCGCCATGGGATGCGGTAAAGGCAGCACAATTGCTGGAGTTTATCGATAACAAACTACCACATATCCTTAATCCATCCAATTCTCGCGACGAGGATGAAGAGGAGCGGAATGATCGCCATAGCAGTAAGATGCAGCATGGCGGCGAAGCTCACCTTGATCTACGGGCGCTAGGACGTATCGAGCAGTAATTACGAGTGTTGAACCCAACCTAAAGTAGGGAATGATGAGTACAGATCAGCCAGAAGTGAGTCCGCTTGATGCATTCTTGCATCTGGCAGTCGCCGACCCAGAGTTCCGAGTATGGCTTGAAAGGTGGCGTACAATCGTCACTGATCCGGAAAATGTACCATCGCAATGTCAACCAGATAGGAAAATCATGAAATACCCTGACATGATGAGCCAGACGATCCAGCAAGACCTGAAGCGTCTCAACGTGACCGACTCGGCCATTGCCGCCGCGGCAAAGAACAGTGATCTTGATCAGGTTGCCGTATTGCTGGAGCAACGCGGTGCCAACGCTGAAGAGCAGTTCTTGATTGATCGGATCGAAACGTGGCGCACAAGTCTGGTAAAACCACCGAGCGACGAGCTCTAAAAAGAGTCCGTCCTATGAAGTTGAGTTCGCTCCTTTATAGGACGGACTCAATTTCATTTCTAACCCCTTGTCCAAACGGGGACAATCTGTTACAATTGACAACTGATTGATTAATAATAAAAGGAATCATATGACAAAAGCAGTCGTTAAGATCGGTGGCAAACAATTTATTGTCGCTGAAAAAGAGACCCTACTGGTGGACCTCCTCCAGGAAGGCACAAAAGAGCTCACGCTTGATGCACTGTTGGTTATTGATGGTGACAAAACCACTATCGGCACGCCAACTGTAAAAGGAGTGACCGTTACCGCGAAAGTCGTTGACGAACTAGTCAAAGGCGAAAAGATCCGCATTATCCGCTACAAAGCGAAAAAGCGCGTCCACAAAGAAATGGGCCACCGCCAAAAATACAGCAAGGTTGAAATCACTTCAATCAAGTAGCTAATAAAAAATCCCCGCTTTAAATAAAGCGGGGATTTTTTAGATATGGGACTGTCGTGGCGCTCATGCTATAATAGTGCAAAAGAGAGAGGGAAAATACACAGTGACCACAGTCATATCAGTGACAAACCAAAAAGGCGGCGTCGGCAAGACGACCAGTGCCGTTAACATCGCGTATTACCTTGCAAAGATGGGTAAAAAGACGTTGCTGGTTGATTTTGATCCACAAGGCAACGCATCGAGCGGTTTGGGTGTCGATAAGCAGGCGCTTGACGGAACGATGACAGACGTTATTCTTGAATCAAAAACTCTGGCCGAGATTATTATTCCCACTGAACACAAAAATTTGTTTCTTGCTCCTGCAGTGTCGCACCTGGCGAACACTGAAGTAGAACTGGCGCAGGCTAATCGTCGGTTTACCCGCTTGAAGAACGCCATCGATACCACGCCTAATTATGACTTTGTTATTATTGACAGTCCACCAAGCCTTAGTCTGCTAACGGTGAACGGGTTGATTGCCGCTCGTTACGTGCTGCTTCCTGTTCAGGCAGAGTTTTATGCGCTAGAAGGCCTAGGGCAACTGCTGGAAACGATGAAACTGATCCGTAAAAACATGAACCCGACGCTAGATTTGATCGGCGTTTTACCGACAATGGTTGATGGACGCACCACACTGAGCGGTCAGGTGTACGAAGAGATCAAAAAACACTTCCCAGGTAAGGTCTTCAAGTCGGTCATTCCGCGTAATATTCGTTTAGCCGAGGCGCCAAGCCACGGTTTGCCAGTGGGGGTGTATGACAAGTTTTCTAAGGGTGCACGCGCATACAAAGCGGTCACCAAGGAGGTGATTGAGCGTGTCGGTTAAAAAAGGATTAGGACGAGGTTTTTCTTCGTTAATACCAACAGAATTATTAGACGAGTCATTTGACCCGACCGCTGCCCAAGATGATCAGGTGAGCGACTTGCGTCATATCAAACTAACTGAAGTATCAGCGGATCCTGATCAGCCCCGACGTCATTTTGACGAACTAGGTCTAGAAGAATTAGCTGCATCAATAAAAGAACACGGCATTTTGCAACCAATCGTTGTCACGCCAAAATCTGGTGGGTATCAAATTGTGGCCGGTGAGCGTCGCTACCGTGCAGCAAAAATGGCTGGGTTAGATAAAATCCCTGCATTAGTTCGTACACTCAGTGACCAGCATAAACTCGAACTATCATTGATTGAAAATTTGCAGCGTCGCGACTTGAATGTTTTAGAAACGGCAACCGCTTATTTAAAGCTTCGCGATCAGTTTAATCTGACACTGGACCAAATAGGTCAGCGCGTTGGCGGTAAGTCTGTCAGTGCCGTTAGCAATACGCTGCGACTACTGCGTTTACCAGAATCCGTCCGCACGGCACTTGTAGAGGGTAAGCTACGCGAAGGCCAAGCCCGCCCACTGGTGAATATCGATCCAGCGATAATCGAAGAAGTATTACCGCAGATATTAAAAGAAGAGTGGAGCGCGCGAAAAATTGAACAATTTATCGTGCAGCTAAAAAATGCATCAAAATCGGATGCTCCTGCAAAGCGCCCTAAGCTTGACCAACAACCATACGAAGACACAACCAAGCGGCTGGTGAAGCGACTGGCCACCGATGTCAGCGTCAAGACAAATGCCAAGGGTGCAGGGCAAATTATTATTCGCTTTAAAAGCGATAGTGAATTTCAACGTTTAGAAAAATTACTTGATCAGTAGATTGCTACCTGAATAACTCGTTTAATACACCGATCTATACGATCGGTGTATTAAAAGGTGCGTACTGCTGTAAATGGATAGATGCGGAATTTGACCGGGCCAACAACGTCGTAGTAAGGAATTAAACCTAGTCCGCTACGTGAGTCGAATGAGAAGTCGCCTTCGCGGTGATCGCCAGCGACAAACAGTGTTCCATCGGTCACTGTCGTATTAACACTGCCGCTTGTCGGTGAACCTGGCTCGCCATGGTTAGTATCATCGGGATGGAATCCATCAGGGAACTCGTCGTTATATACGGTTAAAGTACCATTTTCAACCGTGACCCGTTCACCAGGAAAAGCAATGACACGTTTGACGATATACTCGTCGCCAGTGCCGACATTATAACGCGGATTTTTAAAGACGATTACCTGGCCGCGGCTTGGAATATAGGGCTTGTTTTGCAGTTGCGCCCAAGTGACAGGCAGGCGGTTGACGATTAGCCGGTCGCCCGTATACATCGTTGGTTGCATGCTTGGTCCAACGACATTAAAACTACGAAAGATAAAGGCGTTGATCAGGATTGTGCCAATCAATACGCAACTAATAAAGACAAGGATTCCGACGGTGTCCTTAATGAAGGGATGACGTTGCAAAAATGAAGCTTCCATTGTTATCCACTATACCACGCTTTAATGGTGTTATAAATGCAATGATGTTTATGGTTTTTGTGGTTCAAAAACCAGCCCTAATCATATATAGTAGTAGGAAGTATTTATGAAACCACAACGACACTCCATCGACGGATTTATTCCACGCCGAGCTGGTAGCCGCTTGGGCGACCAACATCCCGGGCAAGCCGGCGACCTTCGTCGCCGGCATTCGCCGTCGCAGCCTGCTAATGTGCAGACGCCATTACGTCGAACGGCTCAAAATGAGTCTGCTACGGCCCAGCAGGGTGTATCTCCATTAGGGTATAGCGATCGCGGCTTGCTGCGACGTGATATTGACGAGTCGCTGAATAATATTCCTGATGCATCATCAGAAAAGCCAAAAAAGCGCCCATGGTTACTATTCGGAAAAAAAAGAGTCCAAGAGCAGAATGTTAATAACCGCCGTATCGTAAAATGGGCGATTATATTCGTAGTTCTTGTTCTGGCGCTTGCTGGCGGGTGGCTTGCCTATAAGACACTTAACGCGAGCAGTAACATCTTTAAAGGCAATATCTTTGGATTGGTGCAGAGCCAACCGATAAAACAAGACAGTAATGGTCGGAGTAATATTTTGGTACTCGGTACGTCCGAAGATGACCCTGGGCATGGAGGGGCATTTTTGACCGACTCGATGATGATCGTCAGTATCGATCAGAAAAATAAAACCGCATCGATGTTTAGTATTCCACGTGATTTGTATGTGAAATATGGAATGGCCTGTAATAGTGGATATCAAGGAAAGATTAACGAGTATTTCAACTGTGTGAACGAAGATTACACAACCCCCGAGGCTGAGCAAGAGCGCTTGACTGAAACCCGCAAGTTCGTTGGTGAGATATTTGGCCTTGATATCCAATACGGTGTCCATGTTAACAATACGGTCATAAAAGATGCGGTCAATGCAGTCGGTGGAGTTGATGTTGATATTCAGGGCAGTAACGGTGATCCTGGCGTCCTCGATCGGAACTTCGATTGGCGCTGTAGCTATAAATGTCATTTAGTGAAGTATGATAACGGTATCCATCACTTGGACGGTGAACATGCTTTGTATCTAGCAATGGCCCGCGGTGATATTGCGCCAACGTATGGACTGGGTAATTCTAACTTTGACCGCGAAAAAAATCAGCAAAGAATTATCGTTGCACTAAAAGAAAAAGCGGTCAGTACGGGTACATTGACTGATTTAGGCAAGGTAACCGGCTTGATTGACAGCCTCGGCAATAATCTTCGTACTAATTTTGAAACAAGTGAGATTCGTACGTTAATGACATTAGGTTCTGATATTCCATCGACCAGCATCAAGCCTATCAGTTTGTTCGGTGATGAGAATTCTATTGTTACAAGTGGTAGCTATAACGGCGCGAGTGTTGTTATGCCTGCTGCCGGTATCTTTGACTACTCAGACCTTCGCACATTTCTTAAACAAAAGCTCAGCACCGACCCGGTAACTCGTGAGGGCGCGAGTATTGTCGTATTGAATGGATCAGGCGTAGCTGGCGTCGCGCAGACAGAAGCCGATAAATTAACCGAAGCAGGCTTTATCATCTCAGAAGTTGCTAATGCGCCAGCAGGTAAATATCCTGATGTGGAAATATATCAAATAGGGGATACTATGGCTGGTACGAAACAGCGGCTTGAATCAGCGTTCGGCGTAAAGGTCAAACAGACAGTTCCGCCTGTGACGGTCGACCAGGGTGTGAACTTTGTCCTAATCTTTGGCGTAGATCGTTCGTCAAACTAGAGGTCAGGGTGATATAATAGGGAAAGATTATGGAGTTTCTAAAGTCATCAAAACGACGTTCGTTCATTAGCGAGCTTGTCTATATAGGATTAAATGTTGCTTTTGCAATTACATTGCTAGTGATTTTACTGGCGATCGAATCCCCCTTGCCAGCGTTCGCATTGGTATTGTTAAGTAAATGGCGCATCCTAGCGGTGCGACCGCGCTATTGGTTTGTGAACATATTGACCAACCTTGTCGATATTATTGTCAGTCTAAGTATTGTCATTCTAATTTATACGGCAAGCGGCGCGATTGGGTTGCAAATAATACTGACGGGTATATATATCGCGTGGCTGTTGTACGTAAAGCCTAGATCAAAGCGATCATTTATCGCAATACAGGCAGGGGCGGCAGTATTCTTGGGTGTTACTTCACTAATGATTGTTTCCTATGATTGGATCGCATCATTGGTCGTCCTTGTGATGTGGTTAATCGGATATAGTGCCGCTAGACATGTTGTGAGTAGTTACGACGAGCCACACACATCATTTTACAGTCTGGTCTGGGGATTGGTATTTGCCGAACTGGGCTGGCTGGCATACCACTGGACGTTCGGGTATGCCATTCCGGGCGCGGGTGATATACAATTATCACAGGCTGGCTTGATCGCACTTGCCATCAGCTTTTTGGCTGAACGGGCGTACTCTAGCTATGTTAAGCATGGCAGTGTTCGTTCGAGTGACGTCATAATGCCGGCGTTATTATCGGTAAGCGTCATTATTATTTTATTAACATTATTTAATACGATTAGCACGGGCGCTATTTAATCTTTTCAGTATTTTCTAAGTTCGTTAGCCTAATCTAGAGAGAGATGAAAGACATGGAAACAACACCTAACCCACACTCAAAAAACTCGCTTCCGCCAGTCGTTACTGATATGGATGCGTCACCAAGCGCCCCTGCATCACCGCCGCCATACATGGTAGCGCGTAGTCAGCAGAAAAAACGTGTGATAACGACAATTTTACTTGCCAGCGTATTTGGTCTTGCTGCAGGATTTGGCGGATCACAATTGTCATCGACGCTTAATAACGATGATCAGTTCGCAACTCGATTAACAAGTGGTGCTGATGGTAACAAAATCGTCACTCAGGAAGAAGAGAATCTTTCGAGCGTCGTATCGAAAGTTTCGCCAAGCGTCGTGTCTATCATTACCCAGACACAATCCAAGGATTTTTATTTGGGCAGTTCGACTCAAGAGGGTGCAGGTACGGGGATTATCGTCAGTAAAGACGGCTACGTCATGACGAACAAACATGTTGTTGCTGGCGCTAGTACTGTCGGTGTGGCGTTATCAGATGGGACAACCTATGCAGACGTACAGGTTTTGGGTGTCGACCCACTAAATGATGTTGCGTTTTTGAAAATTCCAAACGTAAATGATTTACCCTCAGCAGAACTGGGTGATTCGACATCAATTCGCGTCGGCCAAAAAGTGGTTGCTATCGGGAACTCCCTTGGTCAGTATCAGAATACGGTAACGAGCGGCATTATATCAGGCACGGGCCGTCCTGTTGCGGCGCAAGCGGGTAACGAAGTTGAAACATTAACCGATCTGATCCAAACGGATGCAGCAATCAATCCTGGCAATTCTGGCGGTCCGTTATTGAACCTACAGGGGCAAGTAATTGGGTTAAACACTGCTATTGCGGCGGATGCGCAGGGGATTGGCTTTTCAATTCCTATCGGTGCGACAAAAGGTATCTTAAAAGGCGTGCTAGCAGGTAAGGGCGTCCAGCGTGCATACCTAGGGATTAATTACGTGCCAATTACGGCAGACGTTGCTGAATTCTATAAGCTATCAGTCAAAAAAGGTGCCTACGTCTTTAACGGTGATGGTAAGACGGCAGTCGCGGACGGTAGCCCCGCGGCAAAAGCGGGGATCAAAGACAAGGATATTGTCACGAAAGTGAACGATATAGATGTCGGTGACCGTGGAAGTGTATCTAGCCTCGTTGCTGAATTTGCACCTGGAGAAAAAATCAAACTTACACTTATCCGTGATGGCAAAACAATGACCGTCGATGCGACGTTAGTAGCTTTTAAAAGTTAATTAACCCTGTCAAAGAAATAGGATTGCCGTATCGCAATCCTATTTTTTATTAGGATATATAGATTATAATTTCTGTAACAGAATGATAAAACCGCGCGTCTCGCAGTGTGTGAACTGCGACTGTTTCGCTGCTTTAATAATCGCTGCGTGCTGGCGAGGGTCAGCCTCTAATAACATATATCCGCTGGGGTTTAAATGTAATGGCGCTTGCTGGATCAACTTATTGATCAGCGCCAACCCTTCGTCTGGAGCAAATAATGCGAGGGCGGGCTCGTAGTTCGTTTCCGGGGATCGTTCCCATTCTGGATCAACATACGGCAAGTTCGCCAGAATGTAGTCCGCAAGGAATGGGTACGACAGTAATAAATCACTTTTGGTCAGTCGAACGTTGGCGTGTAACTGCATCGCATTTGTTTCGGCAACTTTTAATGCCTGGCGGCTGATATCTAGCAGGGTGACATCGAGTTCGGGTATTTCTAGCTTGGCGCTAATCCCAAGACAGCCTGAACCTGTCCCGACGTCAACAAGGCGTTTCGGGGCATTATCTAGATTGATTGCCGTTTGCGCAGTCAATTCTTTTAGTATCGTAATGATGTCTTCTGATTCTGGGCGGGGAATAAGTGTTGCGGGGTTTACTTTAAACAGGCGGCCATAAAATTCTTTGTGCCCAACGATATAAGCAATGGGCGTGCGATCTAACCGCAGTTGCAGACGGGCGTCGGCGATTTCACGCTGGCGGTCTGATAATAACTCATCATCATGAGCGTGAATGTACGTACGGCTTTGACGAAGCGTGTGTGAAAGGATAATTTCTGCATCAAGCCGAGTTGAAGTAATGCCAGCGTTGGCAAGTTGACTGGCTGCACCCTGCAGCCAGTCTTTAATTGCTAGCGCTTTTAGCGGCAAGTTCGCGCTCATAGGCCTGCAAATGCTCGATTAAGTCA
>JAQGGY010000006.1 GCA_028289095.1 Candidatus Saccharimonadota bacterium | reverse complement strand
GCTAGATGCAGTATTAATGCAGCCAAACGTCGATACCGTGTTTCGTATCCCACTGGCAATAGCAAAAAGCGGGTTACATATGTTGCTAACGAATTTTTCTGGCTTGTCCGCCGAGCCTGATCTTTCCAAATGGAAAAAAATTATTGCTGCCCAAAATAGTACACCGAATAAAATCGTTAAAATCGGTTTGGTTGCAAAATATATGGACAACGAAGATACGTACATTTCTGTTCTAGAGGCACTCAAGGCTGCTGCGTGGCAACAAAAAGTAGGTGTGGATATCGTGTGGATTAATGCCGAAACCGCGACGAAAAAAGACTTTAAAAGTGTCGACGCACTACTCGTACCTGGTGGATTTGGCAAGCGTGGTATCGAAGGTAAAATCGCCGCCGCACGCTTTGCGCTGGATAATAACGTGCCGTATTTGGGTATTTGTTTGGGATTGCAAGTTGCGGTCATTGCTGCCGCTCGAAAAGCGGGATTAAAGGATGCGAACAGTACCGAATTTGATCCAAAAACGGCCCACGACGTGGTTTATATTATGGACGGCCAGCAGGGCAAGGAATCAACTGGTGGCACGCTGCGTTTGGGTGACTATCCTGCTGTTCTAGCATCAAAATCAGTGCTGGCAAAAACCTATAAAACAACCGATATTGTCGAGCGTCATCGTCACCGCTACGAAGTAAATCAAACCTACAACGATGCGATTATAAAAGGTGGCTTGGCTATATCCGGTACGTCACCAGACGGCAAGCTAGTGGAGTTTGTCGAAGCGCCGTTGAACAACTATTTTGTCGCTACCCAAGCGCACCCCGAATTTAAAAGTCGTCCGACTCGCGCCCATCCATTGTTTGTTGGTCTGATCAAACATGCCGCCATTGACAAAAAGTAGCATAAGTGCTACTGTGTAAGTATAAACAGTAAACGAAAAACAAACAAAATGGCTGAAGAAAAATTAGACAATTCAACACCTACCAGCGATGACCTTGATGTACTTCGTGTACTACTACACAACATCAAGGGGATAAGTCCTGTTTCGGCAGCGTCAAATTATTTTCCCGTCACTGGCGATGATGACACGGTAACAGAGAATTAAGAGGATTGACGTCCTCTTTGGTATAATCATATCAATGGATATAAAAATCTCTCAGTTAGTTAAAGACCTTTTCGACGTGGAGATTCACGTTGATTTGACGCGTCCCGACTCACAGTTTGGCGATTATGCCACGAACGTTGCGATGCAACTGGCAAAGCCATTAGGTAAAAACCCACGTGATATTGCCGAAGAAATCGCCGCAAAATTACGTACGGACGAAGATTTTACGGAAGTGTCAGTCGCGGGACCAGGCTTTATCAATATTCGCCTGAATGACGCGGTGCTACTGGCATTAACTAGGCGCAGTCCGCAGACTGTCTATGCTGGTCAGAAGATTGTGTTTGAATACAGCTGTCCAAATGCCTTTAAAGAATTACATACCGGCCATTTATATCAGACGGTTTTTGGCGATATTGCTTCTCGTCTGATGTTGGTTGGTGGCGCTGATCTGCAACGTACCAGTTTTGGTGGTGACGTTGGGCTACATGTGGCGAAGTGTCTGTGGGGTATGGTGGCTGAACTTGACGGCGAACACCCTGAAAAGCTTGATGCGGTAGTCGACACGGATCCGTTTGCGCGTTCACGCTGGATTAGTGGATGTTATGTACGTGGTGCCAAAGCCTATGAAGAAAATACCGTGGTAAAAGCGGATATTGATGAATTGAACAAGACGATTTACGGCTTTCACAGTGCCGACGAACATGCGTCGCCGCTTGCACAAATTTATTGGACAACGCGCCAGTGGAGCTTTGACTATTTTGATGCGTTTTACGCACTGATTGATGTCGAGCCGATGCGTTATTACCCTGAAAGTCAGACGGCAACTGTCGGTATGAAAGTTGTCGAAGAGCAGCTGGAAAAAGGCTTGTTGAAAAAGTCAGACGGAGCAGTTATTTTTGAAGGTGACGAGTCGAAACATTTACATACCCGCGTGTTCGTCACGTCGAAAGGCCTCCCAACCTATGAGACCAAGGATATTGGTGTCATCTGGATGGAAAAGCAGGAGTATGACTTCGATCATCGCTATCTATTGACCGGCAATGATCAGAAAGAATACATGCGCGTTGTCTATGCGGCGGCCGAAGCATTCCGTCCTGAACTTGCGGGGACAATGACACACCTGACGAATGGTACGGTGAAATTTGCCGACGGCAAAAAAATGAGTTCACGCCTAGGTAACGTCACGCGCGCCCTGGACGTTATGGATATTGTGCGCGAAAAGGTGAGTGAACTTGTTGATGACAAGGCGCTGATTGATATGGTGACCCTAGGGGCGATCAAGTATGCGTTTGCCCGGTATCGATTAGGTGGTGATATATCGTTCGATATCGAAGAAACGGTCAGCTTGCAGGGAAATTCTGGCCCATACCTGCAGTACGCGCATGCCCGCGCACGTCGGATTCTTGAAAAAACAGGTTCACATGCATTCCCGCAGATTGTCCGCGACGAGGATCGTGCACTCGTCCGTAAACTAAGCGAGTATACTGACGTCCTAGAGCTCGCAGTACGCACGCTAGAGCCGCATCACATCTGTAATTATCTGTTTGAACTGGCGCAGGAATTCAATCGCTATTACGAGCAAAATCACGTTGCTGGTAACGAGCACGAGGCGCACCGCGCCGGTATTGTTGCACTTTATGCTGATACGCTTGCTGCCGGCCTGGCGATTTTGGGTATCGACGCGCCGAGTAAAATGTAATGAACGTACGAGTGAATGACTACGGCACAATCCGCCGACACAGCTGGGCTATACCATTCGAAATGGTTTTGATCGTCAGCGCGTCGCTGTTGCTATATCTGGGTAATTACGGGCATATGGCGATTGCGTTATTTTTATTTGTTGTCAGTTTTTTGCCACTACTCGTTGAGCGTATTTGGCAGGTGCGTATTCCGGCATTTATACATACGGCCTATGTGATGTTTATTTTTGCGTCGTTATTTTGCGGGGAAGTACTTGGTATGTATATTCGTTTTTATCCATGGGATGATATATTACATCTTGTTTCGGGCTTGCTGGTGGCGGTGTGTAGTATGCTGTGGCTGACGACTGTGATTCAGCGGGCAAAGATGCAGCTATCTGCTTGGCTGTACGCCCTGAGTGTCTTTTGTTTAGGCGCAGCAGTCGCGGTGGTATGGGAAGTCGTTGAGTTTTGTAGCGATCAGATATTCGGCACATTTATGCAGCGAAATGACCAGTTTGATACGATGACAGATTTGATATATGGTACTGGCGGCGCGCTGTTTATCGCGGTGCTGCTGTACTGCTATTTGCTCGAAAAGCACAGTCTAGGACTAGGTCGTATCGTGGCATATTATGTGCAATTAAACCGGCCATAATACGTCGGTGGTATAATTTTTATAAAGCAATAAGGAGTCATTATGGCAGATAAAAAAGATGTAAAAACAGAACCAAAACAGATGCCTGAAAAATCGTCGCATATCAAAAAGGTTGCCGCAAAAGCGGCCGCAGTCACGCAGCACGGCAGTGGATTCATGACGTTTGTCCGCGAACAAGGCGTCGTCGGTTTGGCAGTCGGTTTGGCTATTGGTACGGCGGCGGGTGCGTCGGTCAAGCAGATAGTCGAAGGCCTTATTAATCCTATCGTCGGATTTTTAATTGGCGGCGTCGACCTGACAAAGCTAAGTTGGGTTGTCGTACAGCCGAATGCCCAAGGCAAGGGCGGGCTAGAACTTGATTGGGGTGCAGTGCTTTCCTCGTTGATTACACTTCTTGCAACCGCACTTGTCATTTATTGGTTAATTCATGTCGCAAAACTAGATCGATTAGATAAAAAGAAAAGTTAGATAATCGTTTCGGCCTATTGAACACCGCCTGTATAATAGGCGTATGAAGATCGATAAAACTGAAAGCGAATGGGAAGACGAGCTGACGCCTGAGCAGTATCATATTCTGCGCGAAAAAGGCACGGAGCTACCGTTCACAGGTGAATACGATAGTACATTTGACCCCGGCAAGTATAGCTGTGCCGCATGTGGAACGACATTATTTGCCAGTGAATCCAAATTCGATGCGCATTGTGGGTGGCCTAGTTTTTACGATGCGCTGCCGGGGACGGTTGAGTTGCACGCAGATGATAGTTTAGGCACTGTCCGCACTGAAGTGACGTGTGCGACCTGTGGTGGCCATCTAGGCCATGTGTTTGCGGGTGAGGGGCTTGGAACGCCAACCGAC
The DNA here is from genome assembly GCA_028289095.1 of Candidatus Saccharimonadota bacterium. GTDB lineage: Bacteria > Patescibacteriota > Saccharimonadia > Saccharimonadales > Saccharimonadaceae > UBA6022. The sequence continues at coordinate 5,547 of JAQGGY010000006.1, read as the reverse complement.
CAGCGATACTGCATTAATTCATTAAGTTTGAAGTTCGATCAATCGTAGTCTAGTAGTGACCAAGCGTGAGTGCTATTGACTATTTTAACATTTTGTGCTAATATATTACAGCAATATTTGCTAATGTGAATTTGCAATAAAATATAAACTTCTTGGTTTGTTTTGTTAAACATATAGATTTTTCAAAGTATACCTAGAGGCTTATTGCTGTCGTAAGTAACGACCCTCTGATCTTTAAGAATTAGGCATGTACAAAGTCGGCGAATTTCGCCGCAAACATCCGAAAGGAGGTGGCCTAGGTGGTCACCGTAAAAAAGTCTAAATCATCCGCAAAGCGCGGTGTACGAAATCAGGTAGTCTTCGCATTTAACGAGGGCGCTCCCGAAACGCGTACCGCTGCTGTTCGTGGTGGTAAAGGCGCATATTTGGCGGAAATGGTAGCTCTTGGGCTGCCGGTTCCTCCGGGTTTTACGGTGACAACAACCGTGGCCCGCGCCTTTCGTGAAACCGGCCAGCTGCCAAAAAGGTTTGTTGGTCAGCTACAGCGAGAGCTGCAGCGACTTGAGCGCCAGACTGGCAAGGAATTCGGCAACCCCGACAACCCTTTGCTTGTATCTGTCCGCTCGGGTGCACAGGCTTCGATGCCTGGTATGATGGACACCGTTTTGAATGTTGGACTTAATCCCGCCACTGTGGCAGGGTTGGCTCGGCTTCAGGGTGAGCAGTTTGCGCTTGACGCGTATTGCCGCTTCCTGAAACAGTTCGGTGCTGTCGTGCTGGATGTTCCTGTGCCGCAACTTGAATATGTCATCAACTCTACAAAAGCGAAAGCGGGCGTAGAGCTTGGCGAGGTTCTGTCCATTCAAACGCTTAGCGAGACGTGCGAACGCCTTCGCTTAGCAATCGAATTCAACACTATGGCACCGGTCCCCGACGACCCGCACATGCAGTTGCACTTATCCCTGGAAGCAGTAATGCGTTCTTGGATGAGTGAGCGAGCCCGTGTGTATCGTCGGGCAAACCAGCTGCCTGAATGGTGGGGGACAGCAGCTAACATTCAAGCGATGGTGTTTGGTAACCGGAGTGATACTTCGGGAACCGGCGTTGTTTTTAGTCATGACGTCACCACTGGCCATTCTGGCCTGTATGGTGAATTTTTACCCAATGCTCAGGGTGAAGATGTTGTGGCCGGAGTACGTACCCCGTACTCTATCGCGCAAATGGCAGAATGGGCACCTGCCGCCTACCAAGACCTTGAAGAACTTGTTCGCCAGCTCTCTGATCACCTCGGGGATATCGTGGACGTGGAATTCACTGTCGAGGACGGTGCCCTGTATTTACTGCAAGTACGACGCGCTAAGCGTTCTGCTCTTGCAGCCGTGACGTTCGCCGTCCACCAAACGTGGGCCGGACGTCACAACAGAGAAACGGCTGTCAGCTCGGTATCACTTCAGGATGTAAAACGCCTGGAAAGTCCCGCGCTCGACACTACCGACCAAACCCCGCTACTGACAGGCCTTGCGGCCTCGCCAGGCGGCGCGGTCGGAAGAATCACGACCTCTAGCGCTGACGCGCAAGCGTTGGCTGCACAGGGCGAAAAGGTCATTCTAGTTGTGCGCGACACCAGTCCGGATGACTACGAAGGGATGATCTGTTCGGTAGGGCTCGTCACCGGTAACGGTGGCGCATCCTGCCATGCGGCTATCGTTGCACGGGAACTTGGCTTGCCAGCAGTTGTTGGAGTGGGGGAAACCTTACTGACGCAGCTATGGGCAGGTGATCAGGTTTCAATCGACGGAACGGCCGGCGCTGTGTATGACGGTTCGCTGTCGCTTATTAGTACATCACTCACCAAGGAGGCTAACATCTTCCTTACGTGGAATAAACGGTTCGGGGCTTACAAGCCTCGGATTGGTTTTGAATGGTGTGATACCAGACAAGACGTTAATGTATGGCTTCATGATTTTTATCTGAGCGATGCTATGGCTACGGCCAGCGTTGGAACAGCGCTAGAAGCGCAGGCGAGTACACTTCGCACCAGTGTCCACAAGGATGCCGCGGAGATGCTGGTTGCGTATCTGGCAAATGCAGTCGCTAGTGAACTGCGAAACGGGTTCAATAATTACGAAGGTGCGAATTTTAACCAGTTCAAATCCATGGTAACCCGATACGGAATTGCCTACCATGAGTATCGCGCTCCGGCACAAATACCTGCGATGCGGTTTTTGAAAGAAAACGGTATTGTAGGACAGATCGAATACTTCAGCCAAGCCGGCGATATTTTTAGTTGGTCAGGCTGGTATGGAGGATATGGAGGCGAAGCTTGGGCAAAGATCGCTCGAGCCGCACATAAGTTTATAAGCGGCACGTGGTCACCTACACTGTTTGTTGATCATGTGTTTGACCTTCGTCACAACGGAGGTCGCTTGTTCGACAAGCATGCTATGGTTTCGGTGCTGACAAATGACCCATGGGTTCAGCAACAGCTTGAAATCAAAAAGCACACTACGAAAATTTCGGATCTGTACCAGGACTTGTATAAGTATGGAACTCCTTCGGACCAAGTACTGGTGACGTACGCCGAGGGCAAGCGCCTTGGTATCTGGTAAATAATTTCCCTACGATTTCATCTGAGGAGGTGAAATATATGGCTATAAATCCTATAGCCAAAGCTGGTGATACCTCGTCAGCTCTACCTAAGCCACATGTACCCCATTTGGGCGAAACGGTACGCGTGGGGCCGTACGAGGTGATGGCAGCGGGGACGATGTATGACCTTGACGATCGTTTCGATGATCCCAATGTTGTGCTTGTACCGCTGACCGATACGTTTCCTGGTCTGATTGGCCAGGAATATCACATTGTCTATGCGGCGCTACCAGATTATGGTGGCGTTCCTGACAACTGGGGCGAGTTTTTGAAGGAGAATATCCTTCCCAGACTCGCATCCGGTCAAAAGCTTTTGGCGTTTTGCGTCGGGAGTCATGGCCGGACTGGGGTGTTTTTGGCGTCGCTGATTGCGCTGCTGGAATCATCCGAAGAGACGCCAGATCCAATAGTAGCGGCGCGTCAGCGTCACTGCGAAAAGGCGGTAGAATCATTTGCGCAGGCGCAGGGAGTCTTTGCATTACGCGGACAACCCGTACCAGCGCATTACCGCAAAAGTCTGCACCGTTAACGGTGTAGATCCACCAGGCTGAAAAGCCGAAAAAGCGAAGGGGACAACCATGTCCGAAACGCAGAACCAGCAGGAAAATCCGTTCCACATGTCCGGTACTGAAGGCACCGGCGAGTACAAAGTACTTGCCTCGTCGTCATTCGGCCGTGTGGGGTATCGTGACCTTGGTTACGAGGTGAGGGTTCGCGTTGAGCCCTCGCCGACACAGGCCGAGAATATCGCGCAAACTCTGTCACCTGATGCCGGCTGGAAACAGCCCGGTGACGGTGGTCAGGATCGGTTCTCGATCATCGTTCCGAAGGGTGAAGCTGCTACGGCTGCACTTTCGGATGCGTTCGCGCTGATCAAGCGTGGTCGCCCGTTGGTCTACAACCCGCCAGTGTCACAAGAGTGGCGCGACGCAGTAAGCTAATCCGCTAGCTGCAACCATTGCGACTGAAAGGGGCGATCGTGTATCGTCGCAGTTTACCCTAGGGACGCCCGGATGTCCTGTATCAAATCACCCTCATCCTAGCCTAACTAAAGGCGGAAGAGTCTCAGACAGTCAGAAATACTGATTGTACTTGAGAGGTGATAGCTGTAACACAGAGTATTCGGGCCTGTGTCACCGGTTTTCAGCGCTGACTGCTGGACGTGAGAAATTGGATAGCCCCATGATTTCGCGAGCGAAGTACCGTCATTAATCGGGAGCCTGATGCCGAAAATGACACATTGCACTATGATCGGGTGCGACGCGGCTGTGCGTAAAGTGGATCCGCAGAAAGTGCACGCAAGTGCTAGGTGATGGCCATTGGCTGTCGCGACACCTTTCTTGCCTGGATAACACCAGGCAGCTGACTTGCCATGCTGGCTCAGTATGGTACGAGGGTGCGCTTATATGAGCCTGGGGTGCGGCTGCTCGAAAATATCGAAATATGATAAATCATATCGGTAATTGAGTAGCCGCACCCGACAATAGATTAATTATAATAGTAATTAGTTTGACTGCCCGTTCAGAGAGAGAGTGGACTCACTCTCTGAACGGGCATTTTCACCCCAGCTCTAGGGATATTGAGCCGCTGAACATTTTATATGTTCAAAAAAGTGGAGGCGTACTTCCATTTTACAATTTTAGCCGCACTCTATTTTATAGATGCGGCTTTTTTAATGCCCAGCCATCGTAGCAATGATCGGTGACGCTTTAACTGACATCTAAACCTTCAGTAGTAAATGACACGACGAAAAGGGTTAAAGTTGGTATACTAGCTATATGGACAAAAAACTTGCTAATGCTCGCACAAACCGAATCCTTTGGGTTGACCTGGAAATGACCGGACTTGACCCGATTAAAGATCGGATTTTAGAAGTGGCGGCCGTTGTGACCGACTGGGATTTTAAAGAAATCGCTACCTACGAAGGTATCATCAAGGTCGGCCCGCGTTTGATGGAACGCCGAATGAAAGTCAGTAAAGATTTTTGGGATGCTAATCCTGAAGCGCGTGATGGACTAATCAAGCAGAACCTCGAAAAGGGACGATCTGGTCGCACTGTCGAAAATGAATTATTGGCATTTATTGACGAGCATTTCGAAGCTGGTTTGCCAGTACTCTTGGCCGGCAACTCGATTCACCAAGACAAAAGGTTTATCGTCAACGAGTGGCCTCGTCTTGACGCGCGCCTGCATTACCGGATGCTGGACGTTAGCGCATGGAAAGTTGTGTTTGAAGCCAAGTATAAAAAACGGTTTGCCAAACCAGAAGAGCACCGCGCACTCGGTGACATCCGCGGTAGCATTATGGAATTAAAATATTATTTAGCGAAGGTAAAAGCATGACACGCGAAGAATTAGATAAACATCTTTTAAGTTATCCAGATGCATGGTTAGATTTTCCATTTGGGGAAGACACGTCTGTTTATAAAGTAGGCGACAAGGCGTCAGGCGATAGTAAGTTTTTTGCTATCATCCAGGATAACGCAAAACCACTGCGCATCAGTGTTAAGTGTGATCCGCAACTGGCGGAGTTATTACGCGAAAAATATGAAACAGTCGTTCCGGGCTACCACTTGAATAAAAAACATTGGAACACGATTATTTGTACAGGTCAGGTACCTAATGATGAATTACAGGATTTTATTCGCCTAAGTTACAATTTAGTAGCTGACAAAGCCTAGCGGGTAGTGCCGTTAAACTCGTCAAGCTGTTGCTTGATTGGTTGCAGATTTTCATCTGTCTTGATCAAAAAGTCTTTCATGGTTTTGCTTTTTGAGGTGTCATAAATTTCTTCCATAAGCAAAGATATTGTTGTCAGTTTAAAGCTCATTTCGCGGGCGTACGTATCATCGAATATAGCGTTTAACCGCGCGTCCTCTAAGTCGGCCGTAATTGGATC
>JAQGGY010000079.1 GCA_028289095.1 Candidatus Saccharimonadota bacterium | reverse complement strand
ACTTCGGGGGAATTACGCTATATATAGCGTATTAAAATTTATAAAAACCCTATATAATGCAATTAGATCAATTAGAGGAATAAAATTATGAAAAAAATGTATCAGATTACCGACGAAGGTAAAAAAGAATTAGAAATCGAACTAGCAGACCTTGTTGGGCGTCGCGGCGCAATTGCCGACAAGATTGCTGAAGCACGTGACTTCGGTGACTTAAGCGAAAATGCTGAATATGACAGTGCTCGTGAAGAGCAGGGCCTTGTTGAGAGTCGCGTCGCTGAAATCGAAGATATTCTGTTAAATGCGGAGATCATCAAAGCAGCAAAGAGCTCAAAAGTGATTCTCGGTAGCAAGGTTGAGTTAAAGCTAGATAAAAAGACGACAACTTATTCAGTCGTTGGTCCTGTCGAAGCGAATCCGCTTGAAGGTAAGATCAGTAATGAATCACCACTTGGCGAGGCATTGATGGGTAAAAAAGTTGGCGATAGTGCAACAATTACGACTCAAAAGGGTGAAGTTACTTACGAAATCGTTAAAATCGGCTAAGATTACTTACGGAACTTAAAGCTCACCCGCCTCTGGGTGAGTTTTTAATTTTAACCAAATACGGTATACTGTAACAGATATGGCAACACTACAAGATTATCGCGACGAGCGACTACGTAAACTGGACGAACTCAAGGCACTAGGGGTCAATCCTTTTCCTGCTGACAGTCATCGGACGCATCATACTGGCCAGATTGCGACGCAATTTGACCAGTTAGAGAACCAGGTTGTGACTGTTGCTGGCCGCATTACGAGCATTCGTAAATTCGGCAAACTAGCATTTATTGTCGTCAAGGATTTTAGCGGGCAGGTACAGTTATTCCTGCGCGCCGGCGAAGTTTCGGAACTTGATGGTTCAAATGGCATCATTGGGATGAAAGAATTACCACTCCTTGATACGGGTGATTTTATTGAAGCAACTGGCCCTGTGATTAAAACACAAACGGGCGAAATATCTGTTGGTGCCAGTACGCTTCGTTTACTTACGAAATCATTACGTCCAATGCCAACAGAACTAACGAACAAGGAAGAGCGCCTGCGCCGTCGCTACGTAGACATGAACGTCAATCAAGACGTGCGCGATCGGTTTGTGCGCCGTTCAAAATTTTGGCAGTCGACACGCGATTACCTAAATCAAAATGATTTTCTTGAAATTAATATTCCTGTTCTAGAGCATACGACAGGTGGTGCGGATGCGAATCCGTTTGTCACGCACATGGACGCATTAGACCAAGATTTTTATCTACGCATCAGTCATGAATTGCCATTAAAGCGCCTAATTGGGGCTGGCTTTGAAAAAGTCTACGACCTAGGGCCACGATTCCGTAATGAGAATTACAGTGACGAGCACTTACCTGAGCACGTTGCGATGGAATGGTACTGGGCCTATGCCAACTGGCAGGACGGTATGAAGTTCATGGAGGGGATGTATAAATACGTCCTCGAGCAAACCTTTGGCACATTACAGTTCAAATTAAACAATTTTGACGTTGATATGAGCGGCGAGTGGGCGGTTTGGGACTATGCGACGGTAATCAAAGAACGCTACGACATTGATGTGTATGAATCGTCATTAGACGACGTCAAGCAGGCGCTTGCTGATAATAAACTAGAAGTCGAGCAAACAGAAAACCGAGCCCGTGGCATTGATAAACTGTGGAAGAACATTCGTAAAGATGTCGCCGGACCAGTCTGGTTGATTAATACGCCTAAGTTTATTAGTCCGCTTGCAAAATCAAATCCCGACAATGATCAGACAGTGCAACGATTCCAACCGGTGATCGCAGGATCTGAACTAGGCAATGGCTTTTCTGAATTAAACGATCCAATTGATCAGTTAAATCGGTTTGTTGAACAGCAAAAAATGCGCGAAGCAGGTGATGATGAGGCAATGATGCTAGATATTGATTTCATTGAAATGCTGGAGTATGGCATGCCGCCAGCTTGTGGTTGGGGCTACAGCGAGCGTGTATTCTGGATCTTTGAAGGAGTGACTGCACGAGAAGGTGTGCCATTCCCTCAGCTGCGCACCGACTATGACGCAACTACCCGCGAAATATATCCAGAAGTTCATCTAGATTAATTTAAAAAGGACTCGTATGAGTCCTTTTTAAATACGAATATGTGGCTATTCTTCTTCGTCGTCCTCGACGATTTCACCTATTAAAATATCAATTTCATTCTGAATGATCTGTTGCATATCGGTCACGTTTTTTTGCAGCCAATCGCCAATTTCTGCTTCGCTAGCGGATTCCTGTAGGGTGATCAGTTCCTTTAGTTGGTCTTCATTCAGTGATTGGGCGATTTCTGTGCCAACGCGTTCCTGTAGTGTTTCGTTCAGATCGTCTAAAAGGGCGTCGACGTCTTGATCAGACAAATCGATACCAAGGGTTTCTAGTGTACTTTGTGTAATATATTGGGGTTGCATAGTAAGGGGCTCAATCATTTAAATAGTACTTTTATTATACCTTGTTAAGGCAGTTCAGGATATGTTTAGAATGCTGGAGGGATATAGGTATCCTGCGTGTCGAATGCTTTCAGTATAGCAATCCGGCCAATCGTTCGTTCGTCGTGATAGGGAAGTACTTTTTCTAGTTTTTGATTATTAAAGTTGTCACGTTCGTTTTTATACGCGTATGCTTGATCAGCCTCTGTGACCGCGCGTAGGCGTGCTACTTGTGCTTCGACATCTGCGAGGGTAAATTCGTGTATTGGCGCTGGTAAGATTTTTTCTGTTGATGGCATTGTTTATTTTCCTTGAAAGGTGTTTACCTTGCTATTTAAGCATAAACAATATAAAAAGTCAATAGACCTGATTATTTTTTAAACATATGCGGTACAATGGTGGTATGACGTTAAATACAGCAGGTTTTACGGATGAATTACCCGTATTAGACTACCGGGATGAGATTTTGGCTGCCGTGGATTCAAGCCAGGTGACTATTATTACCGCCGAGACTGGTGCTGGAAAAAGCACGCAAATTCCGCAATACCTTGCAGATCATGGCTATCAAAAAGTAATTGTAACTCAACCGCGCATTTTGGCGGCTCGCAACCTCTCTAGGCGTGTGCGTGAAGAGTGGGCAATACGGACGGGCAAAGACAGTGATGATTTGATTGGTTATCGGACGGCACATGAACGCGACGACGGGCCAACAACCGCGATATTATACTGTACCGATGGATTGCAGTTGGTGCGTGAAATTACCGGCAGCGGAACGAATGACCGACAAGTATTAGTGCTAGACGAAGTCCATGAATGGAATGAAAACATGGAAGTGTTGGTCGCGTGGGCAAAAAAGCGCTGCCAAGAAGAGCCACGATTTAAAGTAGTCATTATGAGCGCGACAATCGAAGTTGATACGCTTGCGACGTATTTTAACGGTGCGGCGACTATTTCAGTTCCTGGTCGTAGTTTTGATGTGACGAAACGGCTAGGTAAGGATGTACTGACTGAAATCATGCAAAAACTTGATACTGCGAATAGCAATATGCTGGTCTTTTTGCCAGGCAAAGCTGAAATTGAAAGTGTTGCGTATGCACTAAAGACACAAGCTGCCGCAGCGGGGGTTCCTATTATTCCACTGCATAGTCAGTTAGAGGCGACGGCGCAGCAACAAGCGTTTGCCAATTATCCAAATGGCAAAATTATCTTATCGACGAATATTGCGCAGACAAGTGTCACGATTGATGATATTGATGTTGTGATAGACTCTGGACTAGCCCGAAGAAGCGAAGTACAGAACGGTGTCGAAGGGTTATTTATATCACAAATATCGCAAGCGGATTGCTTGCAGCGCGCAGGACGTGCCGGCCGCACAAAAGCAGGTGAATATATTTTAGCGCCACTGGATGATATGCCGTGCTTGCCATTTGACGAGCGGCCAGAATACGCAATTCCTGAAATTTTGCGAAAACATATCGATCGTTTAACTTTGCGACTTGCGAATGTTGGCATTGATATCGAAGAGCTAGATTTTTATCATGATCCAAGCAACCGTGCGATTAAATCTGCCAAACAGACCTTGATCAATCTGGGTGCATTAACGCGAACAGGTGAAGTCACCAGTATCGGGCGTCAGATGGAGCGTTTTCCTGTTGAGTCGAATTACGCCCGTATGTTGGTGGAAGTGTCACAGTACGACGCATCGCTGCAGGTGAAATTGGCTGCGATGATTGCCATCCAAGAAATTGGCGGCATCGTAAAGGGTGGCACTAGACATACTGGCTGGCGTAAATATACAAAACAAACACGGTCAGATCTGATTGCACAATATGATGTATATCTGGCCATCCCGGATATTGATCCTGAAACGTATGAAGACGTTGGTATTATTGGTAAAAATGTCGACAAAGCAACTGAAGTCATGGCTCGTCTGCATCGCGACTTAGGACTGGACGGCAGCGTATTAACACCAGTTAATAAGGATGAGGCCGACAGGTTGTTGCAATGTATCGTTGCCGGGCAGATCGACCAATTATGGGTAGTCGAGGGCGACGGTGTGGCGATTCACCTCAACTCGCAAAAAAAGCGCGAATTATCAAGCAGTACAGTTGTAGTGAATCCAAAACTTGTGGCCGGGACGCCATTTGATTTACAAATTCAGACGCAAAGAGGTGATCTAGAGACGCAGCATTTAGTCCAAGGCATTACGGTGGTAAATCCGAAATGGTTGCAGACGTTGGCTCCGGATTTATTTAATGTTCGCCAGGGAAA
>JAQGGY010000039.1 GCA_028289095.1 Candidatus Saccharimonadota bacterium | reverse complement strand
ACCAGGCAAGTCAGGTAAGAACGATTTTTCAGGATTTAATTTATGCTCGCCGAGAATAAGAACGAGGGCTTCTCTTAATCCATTCACGATAAGCACTTTCGCTACTGATTCTATTTCAGTATTCATTGCAGTTTTATAGTTCATAACTTCGTCAGCCCTTTTCGTATTTAATATCCCTAAAGATTGTCTGCTGATTTGATTATAACAAGAACTGCATTTTTGATGCTCGCTCTGAATATGCATAATCAGTAACTAATATATGTAGCTTATCCACCCTACCCTTTATATTGGAATAGTTGAGTAGTAGTGTATGTAATGACACCAAAGTAGGTTCGTTTAAGGACATTGTACGTCGACCAAATAAAAAAGATCGTCTTTGGACGGTCTTTTTTATTTGGCTTGTGATTAATGACTCGGTTCTTCGACGTTCTGTAAAGCAAAACTAGTCGAATATTCGTGCAGCGATTGAAATGAAGAAGTGTTTACATATTTTCATGAATGAGCGGAAATAGAAAGCACAGCGCCCGCCGTCCTTTAAGCCGCCGAAATAGAAAGATCGACTACGGACGGCTCGCTTTATTCTGTCAACATTATCAATTGACCGTATCACACTCATGCTACATAATGACAGCAAGAATGTGGGCAAAAAATAAAAAACAATCTGGCTTTACGATAGTGGAACTACTGATCGTTATCGTTGTCATCGGGATTTTAGCGGCGATTTCTATCGTGGCATATAACGGCATCCAAAATCGCGCCAACGACACGACAGTACAAGCCGAGATGCGAAACCTCGCCATGAAAGTAAGGGAATTGGAAGCAATCAATGGCGCATTGCCAACCGCTGCAAGCACCTCTGGCATTACTGGCTTAACGCGCTTTCCTATTGCGCGAGGATCGTACTCGACAGCCGTCCATAATGTCTATTACTGTGTAGGCACTGGCACTACTTCAGGCAATCCGGAATTCGCAGTCGGAGCCATGAGCAGGTCAGGTAAAAAATTTGCATACAGTTCGATGGCGGGAGCTTTTGAATATACTGGCGTCTGGTCAAGTAACACAAATATATGCCCTGGTCTGGGCCTGAACACTGGCTACACATTCGGCTATGGCTACGACGTCAGCTCATCGGCATGGTTTACATGGACACAGTAACACCCACAATTTTTAACGGTAAGTCTTAATTCATCCTTTCGCCGAGCACTCTAAGCGCAAGATTCCAAATCTGAATGATCCTCGTTCTCTTTTGTCACAATAGATAGCCTTTTACTTGCCCGCTTTTTGACTGCCGCCGCAACTGGTACGTCCAAATCTGAATTCTTTTCGTAATAAAGTTTCACTTTATCGGCATCCACATCCACTTCATCAGATAAAACGGCGTAGACTGAGCTGCCCTTGGGAATACTACCCGCTTTCACATACCTTGCGAGTTTAGTTTCGACCGCCCGGTCGTAGTCGCGCAAGATAGCTGGTACACCGAGCATGTGACGATCATCGTTGCTTGCAACAAGGCTGTCACGTAAATCAGACGACATATGCAACTTAACACTTGCCTTGTCGACGTAGCGCTCGTTGACCTGAGCAACATGTCGATCCAGGACTTCAGCCATCTGCTGGTCGGTTAATGGATTAAACGCAATTTGACGATCAATCAAGCTGATCAGTTCTGGTCTGAAGAAGCTTTTGACAGCAGCTGCCGCAGTAGATTGGCGATACTCCTGAGTGACAGATAAGGGTATCTCATCCAATTGTTGGAATCCCGTCCGCTTTTTGCGTAGCATGTCGGCGATGCCTTGTGCGCCAAGGTCGCTAGTCATGACAATGACGCTATCTTTGAACGATACTCTCCCGCCACTAGCATCGTGTTGCAGATAGCCTGTACTCATAATCTGCACAAGTGCATCAACGAGCTGAGGGGTCCCGTTCTCAATATTACGAAATATAACGACAGGTAACCCCTGTTTGACGGCCTGCGTTTCAATCGGCGCCTCGCCTTCATGCGGCGCAGGATCATCGACGACTAATGTTCCGATGAGTGTTTTGATGTCGCGCCCCCTACTAAACGAAGCACAGTCGACAAGTATCGACTCTTCGTCATCTTTTGTGAGGATACGTGCCAGCTCTTTGCTGGTTGTCGTCTTGCCAACACCTACCGGCCCAACGAACAATACGGACGCACGTGGTCTGTCAGGGTTACGAAAATCGTCGCGATTTAACACGTCCATTGTGGCAGAAATCGCAGCATCTTGCCCTACGATAATTTGCTTCAGCTGATGTTCAATATCTAAATGGGGATGCCATTCCATGGGCGTAGCCAGCGTCAATCCTTCGAGCGTTTTACGCCCGAGTTGCCGCTGCAGCCCCTCACCTACTAAGAGAGTTACCTCTGGATTACTTACAATTTCTGTCGGTTCGGTCGATTCTGTCGGTACAGTCAATTCTGCCTTGCTAGCTACCATGCCACTCGTCTCCTCATAGTTGGTTAATCACATCATGATGAACGCGCCTAACGTTGTCAACTACAAAAGTTAACCTTTATTTCAGAAAAAAGAAAGGGTGATGCATTTGTGTCTGTTGCTTAATTATAAAGAGAGTAGAAACACTAAGTAATATCGTTGTGTTATTTACTAATAAAACATACTGGTATTTCATACAACGTTTGAACACCTGTATATTCTACAGGGGTAGCCCCTCTATAATTACTTCTACCCAACCAACACGCAGAATATATACATCGCTTACTGCACTTTACTGGCGTTGCCGTCACTTCAGACTAACGCCGTTTTATTTAATGAAAAACGTAAGCTAAATGCTGGACATTTTACGTCAGTCAGCAGATAATCAAGCCATAAACCATATAGGAATCATATGAAGAATAATAAGAAATCCACAAGTACGCTCCCGAAAAACATACAATTAACCTTTGTCACCGCAGCAGCAATTGCATTGGTTATGAACGCCATCTATTATATCGGATTACTGTTACGAGTTTACCCACAGGGTATGCGACTGAGCCAGTTTTCAGTCATGGCAATCACACTGATCGTGTTGCCTGCACTATTGTTCGTCATCGCATACGTCGTCTACAAAAAAGGTTCATCGCAGCTTGAGCGATTCTTTAATGCCACCCTTCTAGCAACCGTAGGCCTCGCGATTCACACGATTATTTTGATTATCGAAAGGTTATTAACACAGCACTACGATATATATACAGGAATGCCAGTTGGTACGTGGATTCCTTTGGTATCGGTTTCTATTGCCGTAGCCTCTTACCTTGTCATACTACTGACATTGTCGTCACCTAAAAAGAATCCAACCCGATGCCTTCAGCTAACTGCCGTTGCGCTTGTCGTCGTAGCATTTATTGCTAATGCGATATTTAACATAAGCAGCCTTGTCCTGCAGCATGTCGATAGTGATAATGTCACTAACCTATTAACCAACCCCCTACTGATTACGCCCGTTGTTCTGCCAATCGCATTCTTTGCGACAGCGTATCTGACTGCCAGTAAAGCAAACGGACGGCTGAGTCGCCTATTTACCGCAGTTGTTTACACATTAGTGGGTACATTGGCTATCTGGATCACCACAGTATTTTTTAACCTAGGCATCTGGACATTATCGATTGGCGACGCGGCATCTGTACATGCACTTGACCTGCCAACCATCTTCACTGCTTTCCTTAGCCTTGCCGTATATACCTTTTTGATCGTGACGCATAACCGCACTACCAAGAAAAAAGCTACTAAAAAATAGCGCTTATTTTACAGCGACCGGCTACAGTATTTCCATACCGTTTGTGCTATATTTTATACAGTACAACCTCCAAAACTTATATTTCATGAAACAAAAATACTTCTTCCTCGCCACCGCCCTCAGCTTTGCTCTTCTAGCTGTGATTGTTATTGGGTGGGCTAGGTATAACCAAGTGAAACCTACTTCACTACAAAATGACCCAAATCAAACACCGATTGTGACGTATGGCGATACAAATAATAGTTCGCGTCCAACAATGACAGACGAGGCAAAAAAGCAGGCTGATGCGCCGGGTGAAAAACAGCCGACTATTGCTATTCCTCCCACAGAGCCAACCAACCCACCGATCAATCCGACGACGAATTCGCCTAAACATGACGAAGTGCGTGAAGCTGTTACGGAAGAGCACACCTACTATCCACTATTGACTGCCAACGATCCGGGCTATGCCGCTAACTGGGCCATCCAAAAAGTAAACGCACCTGCCGCTTGGAATATTGCAACAGGTAACGGACAGACGATCGTGGCGGTTATCGATACGGGCTTTGCCTTGAATCATGAAGATCTACGCAATAACTGGTTTACGAATCCGGGTGAATCTGGCAATACAAAACTTGGCGATAAATGCTGGGTAGGTATCCTGCAGGATAAAGCAACTAATAGCTGTGATGATGACGGCAATGGGTATACGGATGACTGGCGTGGCTGGAATTTTTCTGAAGGTACTAATACCCCAATGGCAGGACTGACCAATCCCGCCGGAGCTGCCGTCGCACACGGAACAGAAGTGGCCGGACTTGTCGGTGCGGGTGGTAATAATGCCACAGGCGTAACGACAATTAATTGGAATACAAAAATCATGCCATTGCAGGCATTAAGTGATGATGGACCGGGATATACCAGTGACGTTGCGGCTGCTATTTATTATGCTGTTGATAATGGAGCAAGCGTTATTAACCTAAGCCTAGGTGGGACCGCTTTTGATCCAGCCCTGAAAGAGGCGACTGATTATGCCTATACGAAGAACGTCGTCGTGGTTGCTGCTGCTGGCAACTGCGGATCGGATTGCCAAGGCGCACCAGTGGGATCGATAAGTTACCCTGCCCTAAATGATCATGTCATTGCTGTCGGTGCGACAACCGCTAGCGACCAGCGTGCGAGTTTTAGTAGTTATGGTCCTGCACTAGATGTCATGGCTCCAGGATCAGGCACGATCGTTTCTCCAACCTGGACCGCGGCAAATGATGCAACGCTGTATTCTGGTGCGTTATACGGAACGTCATATGCCGCACCACAAGTTGCGAGTTTAGCTTCACTAGTAAAATCAATCCGCCCAAGTTCGTCAGTCAATGATATTACTGCACTGCTAGTTGCGACATCAACAAAAATACCCGCAATGGGCGGCGTCGCTTATACGGATCAATTGGGCCATGGCATCATTAATGCCAATACGGCGTTGACGGTCGCATCGTCGCTAAATACGACAGCGGCAACACCAAAATTATTACAAGCAGGCGGACCATCATCGGAACATCGCTACGCGGCCGCAGACACGCTTGGAAGCGGATGTACGACTAATGCGGCAAACTATTGTACTGTCTGGTTCCGCAACCCACAGACCGGCTATGAACGCTACTTGCCTTACCAAGCAGCCAACGCACAAGGAGCTGCCGGTTGGACGTGGAGCGGCGCTATCCTAAATGCTGGCGAATGGCAAGTTCGCGCTGTCCAAGGCGACGCCCGATCTACCACATCCTATTCACTTAGTAACAAATAATTACGTATCAAGACCAAATGTCTGCTCGACATACCCTTCGGTACTATCGCGTGCCCACAACACAATTGCTTTGGCATAATCCAGATTCATCGACAATACGTCATCCTTGCTAACAAGGCGCCATTCGTCAATTTCGCTGGCCTGTAAAATAATACTATCAATCTGACCAGGCAAGAGCTGTGCTTTAAATATAAATTGAAATGTGTCGGCAACTATACTGTGTCGGGCGGCTATCCACCCAAATGTGACCGCATCAGGCTCGATCGTCAAGCCAACTTCTTCTTGAACTTCCCGAACTGCTGCTTGCTTCGGTGTTTCATCGGCATCAATCATGCCGCCTGGAAACGTCCAATGAGCTTTATAATGAGCTTTTACGATCAATGCTCGTTGCTGGTCGTCTTGTAAAATGATGGACGCACTAGACGGGCGCGCATGGAAGGTATGCAAGAAGTGCGCTTCGGATTTTGAAGTATACAGAGGTGACATAGTACTATTTAGCAAATTCGATCGCGCGGGTTTCACGGATAACGTTTACTTTAATTGTTCCTGGATACTGCATCGTGCTTTCGATTTTGATTGCGATGTCACGCGCTAGTTTAATCGCGCTTAAATCATCGACATTCTTTGGACTAACAATGACACGAATTTCGCGGCCAGCACTAATAGCATATGCCTTGTCAATTCCCCTAAAGCTCATGGCAACGTTTTCTAAGTCGCGCATACGCTCGGTAAAGTTTTCGGCGCTAATATTGCGCGCACCTGGGCGAGCGGCAGATAATGCGTCACAAACACGGACGATTAATGCTTCAGGCGTTGTGGCTTCGATATCATCATGATGCGCTTGAATCGCATGGACAATTCGTTCGTCCATACCGTATTTACTAGCAAGTTCAGCACCAATATGGTGATGTTTGCCTTCAATTTTATGCGTCACCGCCTTGCCCACATCGTGCAGCAATGTTGCGATTTTAGTAATGCGTACGTCCGCGCCAATTTCTTCGGCGATCAGACCAGCCATATGCGCCATTTCGGTGCTATGCATCAATACGTTCTGGCCATAACTGGTACGGAATTTTAACTCGCCCAATAGGCGTAGCATTTCTTTTGGAATACCAACGACACCAACTTCGCGGGCAGCATCTTCGCCGGCACGGGCAATCTGCTTTTCAATTTCTTTTTCAGCTTTGGCAACAACTTCTTCGATTCGGGCAGGGTGAATACGGCCATCTTTCATTAGCATCTCCAATGTCAATCTGGCGATCTGTCGTCGAATCGGATCGAACGAACTGAGGATAATCATACCCGGCGTGTCATCAACTAAAATGTCGACACCAGTAGCGCGCTGCAAGGCCTGAATGTTGCGACCTTCTTTGCCGATAATACGACCTTTCATATCATCGTCAGTCAGCTTGACAGCCGTCACAGTTCGCTCGGCGGTCACCTCGCTAGACATACGCTCCATCGCCGTTACCAAAATTGTTTGGGCGCGCTCTTCGGCGTCTTCCATAGCATCATGCTGTAATTTATTGACCAGTCCAACCAAGTCCTCCTTGATATCACTTTCAGTCATTTGCATTAATTTTTCAGCAGCTTCAGATTTTTTCAATCCGGCGATTTTTTCCAGCTTTTCCTGCTGCTTAGTACGGATGGCGCGAATTTCAACTTTTAGTTCTTCGACTTCATCTTCCTGGGTGCGCAGTTTATCACTACGTTTATCTAATTGGTCTAGCTTGTTATCAAGTGACACTTCGCGGTCAGCCAAACGGTTTTCGGTCTTTTTCCATTCTCGGCGGCGCTCGTTTTCTAATTGCAGAGCTTCATCTTTGGCCTGCAAAACAATTTCACTAGCCTTTGTCTGGGCATGTGCAATTTCTTGCTCGGCTTTATTTTTACCTTCGGCCACACGACGCTTTTCATACGCGACCGTTCCGCCGGCGCCAAGAACAGCCCCAACAATTGCGGCTAATATACCTTCTATCATAATCGTTCCTTTCTCTCAGTGCCCTGTCACTAACAAAATTGTCTATATACGTAATAATTAAGCCAAGAAGAGGGCGGAACTGGAGGTGTTTCAAAAAGTTTCATCAAAAGTCTAGAATAGACTATTTTTATTGTAGCGCTTTTTACACATAACCAGCAAGTCTATTTACGTGGAGTCGTAATATGCGCTTCGCTGCCGTAAAAAGGCAAGACGATTTTATCATTTTCACCAGCCTGTAATCGCTTGATTGCACACCGTTGCCAATCGTCACCCTGAGTGCCGACAATCGGCACTTGCTGACTATCAGCAATCGTATTAACAACGGTCAGGCCGATACGTAACCCCGTAAAGCTACCTGGACCTTGAAATACACCGATACCTGTTATATCGGTCAATGTTTTACCTTGGGCTGATAATTGCTGTTGTAAGTAGCCCAACAGATACTTGGCGAGCGTCCGATCCGCCTGCCACTCATCAGCGAACTGATGATCGCCGTCGACAAGTGTTAATTTACACAAGCCTGTCGATGTATCTAGTATTAAAATCATGCTAATTGTCCTAGTAGTTTTTCGCCCATCTCACCACCTGCTGTCAATTCAATTCGACGGTCCGTTTCCGTAGGAGCAGTAATCGTCACCGTCAGACGATCAGCTGGCAAGACACCCTCAACGATTCCCGCCCATTCGATAATCGTTATAGCCGCCGGGTCTTGCACCGTTTCGCGCAACTCGTCCGCCATAATGCCCGCGTCATGCAAACGATAAAAGTCGTAATGTACCATCCGCAGGTCATTCGGTGTTTCGTACACTCGGCTAATCGTAAAACTAGGACTTTGGACGGTTTCTTCGACCTGCAGCCCCATTGCAATTCCCTTTGTGAGCGTCGTTTTGCCCGCACCTACATCACCTACTAATTCGATAATTTCACCGCCAGCTAAAAGCACCCCCATCTTGGTGCCAAACATCTTCATCGCTATTTCGCTTTCGACCTCTATAATCATTGTGGTCTATTATAGCATCCACCCTTTACTGATGGCTACCTTTTACGCCGTACTTTAAACTGGCACATTATGGACGTATACCGTACAATAGAGCACAAGCAGTATGCGTATTTCAGATGTCACCATCGAAAAGTTGCTCGAGCGCAGTGGTGTGGCTACTAAAGAGCAGATCAACACCCTCAAAGAAGAGGGTGCACGTTCAAGACGCCCCCTCCAAGACCTTGTCATTCATGCGGGATTGATGACCGAGGCAACCCTTGCCAAAGCCTTCGCTGATTATACGAACATCCCTTATATTCAAATTAATCCCAAGGATATCAACTCTGAAGTATTAAATAAAATTCCCGAGCGCATCGCCCGCCAATATAATGCTATCCTTTTTAAAATTGACGAAGACGGCACGATGCACCTTGCGATGGACGATCCTGATGACGTGCAAGCAGTTAGCTTTATTCAAAAGGAAATTGGCGAAGACACTAAAATCTATATCGCAACGCATGACAATATTATGGAATGCTTGGAAACCTACCGCGGCGATGTCAATGAAGAACTAAACGAAGTTATCGACATCCAGCGCGAGGACCAAGAAGCGGCAGATTTGGTTGCCAGTGAATCGGAAGTCGCTGAAGATTCCCCTATTGCCCAGACAATCAATCTATTACTGGAATACGCAATCAAATCAAGCGCCAGTGATATTCACATCGAGCCACGTGAAGAATTTGTCCAAATCCGCTACCGCATCGACGGCGTCCTGAAAGAAGTCAACCGACTACCCCGTAATGTCATTGGTGCTTTAATTAGCCGTATTAAAATTTTATCTAATCTAAAAATCGATGAACGCCGCGTACCACAAGACGGCCGTTTCAAAATCAAAGTTGGTGGCAAGCAGTACGCCCTTCGCGTCAGCACATTACCGATTGCCGACGGTGAAAAAGTCGTAATGCGTATTTTGGACGAATCCAACCAAGCAGTCACTCTGAAAGACCTTGGTTATTGGGGCTATTCACTTGATGTTATCAATGACGCATTAACCGAGCCAAACGGCATGGTCCTTGTAACTGGTCCGACAGGATCAGGAAAATCAACCAGCCTCTTTAGTATTTTGACCTTGCTGAACACGCCTGACGTCAACATTTCAACCATCGAAGATCCAGTTGAATATAAAATTCCCGGCGTCAATCAAACCCAGACAAATGTAAAAGCAGGTATGACTTTTGCGTCGGGACTGCGCGCCTTGCTTCGCCAAGACCCTAACATCATCATGGTCGGCGAGATCCGTGACGGCGAAACCGCCAATTTAGGCGTGCAGGCAGCCCTGACGGGACACTTGGTCTTTAGCACGCTACACACCAACAATGCCGCCACTACCTTGCCGCGTCTCCTTGATATGGGTATCGAACCCTTCTTGATCGCTAGTACAGTAAAGGCTGTTGTCGGTCAGCGACTTGTGCGCCGGCTGTGTATGACCTGCCGCCAAAGTTATACGCCAGATCAGGACGAGATTGCGACTGTAACACGACTATTTAACCTACCTGCGGACAAAGATTTTGGATATATCCACTTACTCGAAACCCAGGCCATCGCCCAAAGCGTCGGTGGTGATACGCCAGAAAGCACCGATCAAACTACAATTAAAACACTCTGGAAAGCCACACAGGGCGGCTGCGACGAATGTAGCCACACGGGATACAAAGGCCGTATCGGTATTTATGAAGTCTTAGGTAATACCATTCCCATTCA
>JAQGGY010000004.1 GCA_028289095.1 Candidatus Saccharimonadota bacterium | reverse complement strand
GAGCGTTGTACAGAAACTTGGTGCACAGGCGGGATTGCTGCGCCGCGAAGAAATCGAAAAATTCCTTGCTGAAGCGCCAGAATTTTATCATTCAGAGGAGATTCAATAGCATGCGTTATCAGATCTGAGTATCGGGTGCGGCCAGTGGCGATACAGTTAAGCGTTCACACAAGTTAGCATTCGAACTTGGTAAAGCAATTTCTGAACAAGGTAAAACGTTATTAACCGGTGCGACTGTTGGCTTGCCACATTATGCTGCAATGGGTGTTATGGCGGCCGAAGGCGAGCGTGGACTATCAATTGGATTTTCACCAGCTGCTTCGTTTCGTGAGCATGTTGCTACATATCGTTTACCAACAAAAGAATTCGATTACATCAACTTTACTGGCATGGAATATGTCGGCCGTGATGTTCACTTGGTACGAAGTGCTGATGCGGTTATTACCGTCGGTGGCCGCATGGGCAGCTTGCACGAACTATCAACAGCATTAGAAAGCCGCAAAGTCTGCGGCGTACTACTTGGCAGCGGCGGCCTTGCTGATTACACGCCAGTCCTACTTGAAAATATCGAAGCTCCTGGTGCCCGAGATGTTATTTATGACACCGATCCCATTCGTTTGGTCCAAAAAGTAATCGATGCATTAGATAAAAAATACGCCGATTTCAAGCATGACGGTACCGACGCACAGGTCAGCAATGACCGTGCTGGTCGTGGCTAGTGCAATTAGGTATACTGATCGTATGTTGAAACAAATTGCTTCGTATATTTTATTTTCGTTCATATCAATCGTTATTTTAGCTACAGTGGCAGCAGCGGTGAAGTGTTTCCTAGTCGGAAGAGTTTAGAAAAGATCTCACAGAGTAGTGCCATTATAGTAATCGTCCTGACCATTGCTGCAATAACGGGGCTAATTATTTTAATTACTCGCGCCTTTAGCGGATAGGGATGATTTGTGTAATTTTCTGTGCGGGGCGCTTTTGGTCGCTCGTAATACCTAGCGTATAATAATAAGTAATGAGCGACAAATTCCGTTTAGAGACTAAATATCAGCCAACAGGTGACCAGCCGCATGCGATTGGTCAACTTATTGATGGACTGAATAAGGGCGAGCGCGAACAGACACTTTTAGGTGTGACGGGATCGGGTAAAACGTTTACGATGGCGAATATTATTCAGGACCGCCAAGTGCCGACACTTGTTATGGCACATAACAAAACCCTGGCGGCACAGCTGTATAGCGAGTTCAAGGCATTTTTTCCGAACAGTGAAGTTCATTATTTTGTCAGCTACTTCGATTATTATCAGCCAGAAGCCTATATTAGTAGCAGTGACACCTACATCGAAAAAGACAGCAAAATAAACGACGAAATTGACCGCTTGCGCCATGCTGCAACGTCGGCATTATTAACGCGTCGCGATACTATTATTGTTGCAAGTGTCAGCTGTATTTACGGCATTGGTTCGCCAGAAGATTACGGTGACATGTCGATCATGGTCACCAAAGGCGAAAAACGCCAACAAGATAAATTCGTTCGTTTATTAACAGACATTCAGTATCAACGAAACGATATTGATTTTCACCGTGGTACATTCCGTGTCAAAGGTGACGTCGTCGATGTATTTCCAGCGGGCCACGATGTTGCTTACCGTATTGAATTTTTTGGTGACGAGGTTGATCGTATTACTCAGATCGATCCATTAACTGGCGAAATTCTACAGGAACCAGCTAGCTGTACTATTTTTCCAAGCAGTCACTATGTAACGCCAAAACAAAAGTTGGCGGTGGCAATCGAAAATATCAAACGTGAGTTTGCGGAGCGATTGGAGTGGTTCGAATCACACGATAAATTACTAGAGGCACAGCGATTGTCGCAGCGAACAAAGTACGATATCGAAATGTTAGAAGAAACCGGATTTGTAAAGGGCATCGAAAATTATAGCCGTTATTTAACGAATCGCGAACCTGGCGAACAGCCTGCGACATTACTCGATTATTTCCCTGATGACTTTTTACTGCTTGTTGACGAAAGCCACCAAACTCTACCGCAGGTGAGAGGTATGTATAATGGCGATCGCGCGCGCAAAGAAGTGCTCGTCGAACATGGGTTTCGTTTGCCGTCAGCGCTTGATAATCGCCCGTTGACTTTCGCCGAGTTCGACAAGCATATTAATAAGGTTATTTATGTTTCTGCAACGCCGAGCGACTATGAACTGTCGCATAGTCCCGAACCGGCGCAGCAAATTATTCGCCCAACTGGATTGCTTGATCCAGAAATCGTAATCCGTCCAACTGAAGGTCAGATTGACGATTTGATTGCTGAACTGAACATCCGTATCGCTAAAAACCAGCGTGTCCTGGTCACCACGCTAACAAAGCGCATGGCCGAAGATTTAAGCTCATATTTACTAGAACTGGGTATGAAAACTGCCTATATCCATAGCGAAGTCGATACATTGGAACGTGGTGACATTTTGAAGGATCTGCGCACGGGTATTTATGATGTACTAATTGGTATCAACCTGCTACGTGAAGGATTGGACCTGCCAGAAGTTAGTATGGTGGCTATTATGGATGCTGACAAAGAAGGCTTTTTGCGTAGTGAAAGTGCATTGATTCAGACGATTGGCCGTGCCGCCCGTCACCAAGAAGGTACGGTGTTAATGTATGCGGATAAAATTACCCGTTCAATGCAGGCTGCTATCGATGAAACGAATCGTCGCCGCAGTATTCAAGAGGCATATAATATCGAACATAACGTTACACCAACTAGCATCGCCAAGGAAATTGACGAAGGGCTGCGTGCGATTATTCCGGATAAGGAAAAAGGCAAGCCGCAAAAGCTAGACCTAAAAAAGATTCCAAAAGACGAATACAAATCACTCGTTAGGGATTTAAGTGGGCAAATGGAACTAGCGAGCGCAAACTTAGAATTTGAAAAGGCAGCAGAAATACGCGACATGATCGCGGATATCAAATCAAAGATGTAGTTATACCTTTCGCTGTTTCCAGCTCGTCAGCATAGATATGCATCTATGGAGGTATGTCAACAATCCGATCTATTAGCTAGGTCAACTGCGATCGCGCAGCCTTCTTTAGTACGAAGGCTGCGCGATCTAGGGTCATCGATTGTTATCAATGAAGTCTAATCGATGATGTACGAGGGCTCCAAGTACATTTTGCAGGTGGCTGGAAGGTCATTGTCGTATTCTCCCGCAATGATAGATATTGCCGGTTCGCTTACGGTTATTGAGCCGTTCACGTGGGGCTGCTGCCATTCTGTAGGCGTCTTCATTAATCGAAGGAGACTTTTGCCGACGAAATCTGTGTTTGCGGACGGTACGTTCTCTTCGGTCGAGGAGTTGTGGGTCATGATCGGAGCACATCCTTTTCGTATCCAGACAGCCTCATGGCTATTTGTAGTGCGAGTGTTTCTACTTCACTTGGAAAGTCCACGGGTATCTGAATGCTCAATCTGTTGTTTGCCTGGGCGAACTGGCGTTTGGTTGCAGACCGATTCCGGTTGAATGCTTGGTTTGCCTGCCCGGGAAAAGCACATGAATGGCTTTTCGCGCGGTTAGGATTCATCTTTACGGTCGATGAGGCCAACGTGCGTAATCCTTTCTAATAGTCGGATTGTTGAAGGGCAGCCGCGGAATCATCATGACTAAGGGCTATCTTTTAATTATAGCAGAAAAACTAACAATAGTCAAGGTGTTATAGAGTGAATCGCGAATGAATGCTTGCAAAAATAGATCACTTGTGCTATTGTTAATACATTGCATTCAATGAATGTCGAGCCTCTTTCAAAGACTAGCGCACGAAACCAAATATATAGCGCAGCCACCGAAATATCCTCTCGCTGTTCTTATGGCCCCTATTTAATAGGTGATGCCGCTAGACTGCATAATAAACAACAAGAATTAACGAAAGGGTTATTTTCTATGGCATTTCAACAAAACAGCAGGGGCGGACGCCCTAATCAAGGACGCCCACAAGGCGGCGCAGGCGGCGGACGTAGCTTTGGCGGTAGTCGTAGCGGCGGTGGTGGCGGTGGACGACGTGGCGGCGGTAATCGCGGCCCAGCAAAAAAGTACATCCATCCTTCTAAATTTATCAACAAAGCAGTCACTAAGGCTGACGAGATTCTTTACGAATCAAAGCACAAGTTTGCAGATTTTCCGTTTGGCGCACAATTGCACCATAACGTTGCAGGCAAAGGCTACGATACGCCAAGTGCAATCCAAGACCAGGCGATTCCTCACATCATTGACGGTCGTGACGTTATTGGCCTAGCAAACACAGGTACGGGTAAAACCGCAGCTTTCTTGCTACCGATTATCGAACGCCAAAGTGGCATTACACTTCGCCCATCTGTATTGATCATGGCGCCAACGCGTGAATTAGCACAGCAAATTGACGAAGAGTTCCGTGTATTTGCACGTGGTCTTGACCTGTATTCAACACTTGTTGTTGGTGGTGTTAACATCGATCGTCAGATTCGCGACCTAAAGCGTCGTCCACACGTTATTATCGGTACACCAGGTCGTCTAAAAGACTTGATGCGTCGCAACGTGTTGCAACTTAAGAACATGACAACACTTGTTCTTGACGAAGCTGATCGCATGCTAGATATGGGCTTCTTGCCTGATATCCGCGAAATCGTGAACGAGATGCCTCGTGAACGACAGACATTGTTCTTTAGCGCAACGATTACTCCTGAAATCCAGGCACTTGTTAATACGTTCTTGAACGATCCAGTTACGGTATCTGTTCGTACATCTGAAACATCAGAACATGTCGAACAAGATGTTATCGAAGCTCGTGACAAGATGCATAAAGTCGAGTTACTTGAAGAGATGTTAAAAACTGCACCATACGACAAGGTTTTGATCTTTGGTGAAACAAAATTCGGTGTCCAGCGCCTGTCTGATCACTTGGACAACGTTGGTATCCCATCTGTTGCGATTCACGGCAACAAAAACCAATCCCAGCGTCAACGTGCTTTGAAGCAATTCAAAGACAACCGCGTCAAAGTATTGGTCGCAACTGACGTTGCTGCCCGTGGTCTAGACATTCCAAATGTGTCTCACGTTATTAACTTTGATACACCTCAGACATACGAAGATTACACGCACCGTATCGGCCGAACAGGTCGTGGTGGCGCCCGTGGTCACGCTCATACCTTTATCGAACAACGATAATCGTATCGATCAAAAAATAACCCTGCCGTTATAGCAGGGTTATTTTTTATAATCTGTCAGGCAGATGTAGTATCTGCTTTGTGGCTCGTAGGCCAGCAGTGATGGTGTCTTCTTTTTCTCCGGACGTGTCAATGGTATGGAGTGGCAGAGCGGGAAAGTTAAGCGCGAGGGCCATATCATGATAGTGTGCACGATCTTCATGAACTTTTTTCCGGGCAGCGGTAACGGTGTATGTACCTTCGTAATCCCTCGGGTTACGTAGCAGCATCCGTTCAACAGCATTTTCATCAGTCGTATCCGTTCTGATAAATCCAGCAAGTCGACGTTTATGAACCAGCGCCAGCATATCAAGTTGCTCGGCCTGGTCTTCGGTGCGCGGAAAGCCGTCGAAGATGATTGTATCTGATCCGCGGTAATCATTAAGTGCTTCGTTCATGACAGAATACATAACGTTATCATCAAGTAGATTAAGGGCATGAGGGCCATTAAGGTGATCACTGATCGCTTCGTACTGGCTACTTTCAATCAACTTGCGCCCGATTTTACGGATCCTATCGCCAACTGGTACGTGATCGATTGATAGATGCGGTTGCAGTTCCTGGGTAACTTTTCGAGCTAAACGACTTTTGCCGCTTCCATGTATGCCTATGATAGCGATGACGTTTCTCTCCATAAAGTAAATCCCCCCAATTACGATGATATCTCTACTTTTACTTTAGCACAGATACAGTTATAGGATATAATGGGTCATATGACAGTTATATCTCGTGATGATGTGCAGCATCTGGCACAATTAAGTAGCTTGCAGCTAACAGATGATGAATTAGACAGCCTGCAGACCGATATCGGTAATATTTTAGGATATATCGAACAATTAGGTGAGTTAGATACGACTGGTGTCGAGCCGACGTATCAGGTGACCGGTTTAGAAAATGTCTGGCGGGATGATGCCGTCATTTCTACTGATGTCACCCGCGAACAGATGCTAGCGTTGTCGACCGAATCTGCAAATAATCAAGTGAAAGTGCCAAAGGTATTATAATGAGTCGTATTTCTGATATCGTCGATCGAATTAAAAGCGGGGAATCATCCGCTCGTAGTGAAGTAGAAAATGCATTGCAACGCGCGACAAGTACTGATGAATACCATGCCCTACTAAGTGTGACCGCGGAACGTGCGTTAGAGCGTGCTGATGCTATTGATGCGCGCATAAAAAATGGTGAAGACGTTGGCCGTTTGGCTGGTGTACCATTCGTTGCCAAGGATAACTTTTTAGCTTTTGGTGCGCCGACAACTGCTGCCAGCCGTATGCTGGAAAAATTTGATGCGCCGTTGCAAGCAACTGCCGTTGAAAAACTAGAGCAGCAAGGTGCCATTTGTATCGGCAAAGCGAACCTTGATGCTTTTGCGCATGGGGGAAGTACGGAAAACTCTGCATTCGGTCCAACAAAAAATGCCTTTGATCAGACGAAAGTAGCAGGTGGAAGTAGTGGTGGCTCGGCTGTCGTAACGGCATTGGATGTCGTTTCATTTGCGCTCGGCACGGATACGGGCGGTTCGATTCGTCAACCCGCTAGTTTTAATGGCGTCGTTGGTGTCAAGCCTACGTACGGTATGGTCAGCCGTTATGGCGTGGTCGCAATGGCAAGTAGTACTGATACGATTGGTTGTTTTACAAAAGATATCGCCGACGCCGAATTAGTCATGGATATTATGAGTGGTCGTGATGTGAATGATATGACAACGCTGCCAGATTTCTTTTCACCACTGGACGAATTAAAGCCTGGGCAAAAAATCGGAATTATTAAAGAATCAATGACAGATGCTGTTGACGGCGAAGTGCAAGACAAGGTAAATGGGTACGTCGAAAAATTACGCGCTGCCGGACATACCGTTGATGAAGTCAGTTTGCCAATAGTAAAATATGCGCTGGCAATGTATTACATTATCGTTCCAGCTGAAGTTAGCAGTAACCTGGCACGATACGATGGTATCCGTTATGGTCACCGCGCCGAAGGTGTGCAGACGCTTGCCGAATTGTACGGACGAACACGCGACGAAGGCTTTGTTACTGAAAACAAGCGTCGTATAATGATCGGCAGCTATGTCTTATCTAGCGGTTACTTCGATGCGTATTATTTGCAGGCGCAAAAAGCTCGCACACTTTTGATTGATGCTTATGAAGATTTATTCAAAACTTATGACGTTTTATTGACGCCTGTCGCTCCGACACCAGCGTTTGGTTTGGGTGAAAATACGGCCGATCCTATAAAGATGTATCTGGCTGATATTATGACCGTTCCCCCAAGTCTTGCGGGACTCCCTGCGATAAGTGTGCCTGCTGGTGCCACGAGCGCAGGACTTCCGATTGGTGTGCAGCTAATCGGTCAACGCCGAACGGACGCAAACTTACTTGCATTAGCAAAATCAGTGGAGGGCAAATAACGTGCAAGAGAATTCACTACTTGGCTTTTTAATGGGTATTTTAGTGATTGGCGCATTGCTGGTTGCCGTCATGATTCTAACCAGAAAAGGTGCTACGCAACTTGACGTTAATAAGTACCGTTTAAAATGGATGGCGATTGAAAAACAACTGAACAAAGACGATCAGTCTGGCTGCGTGCTGGCAGTGTTAAATGCTGACAAATTATTAGACCAAGCACTTCGCGAGCGCGGCGTAAAAGGTCAGACAATGGGCGAGCGTATGAAAGCAGCCAAAGACACATGGTCAAATGCTAATGCAGTATGGGGCGCACATAAACTACGTAATCAAATTGCGCACGAATCCGATCATCATTTGTCATTCGACGACGCTCGACGTGCGATTGCTGGATTTAAACAAGCGTTGAAAGATATAGGAGCGATCTGATGGTAACTGACGAAATTTTGAATAAATATGATATGACAATCGGCATTGAATGTCATGTACAGCTTGCGACAGCAACTAAATTGTTTAGTGGCGCCGATAATGACGCGCGCGATAAGTCACCAAATAGTGTGGTGAGTCCTATCGATTTTGGCCTACCAGGAATGCTACCTGTCCTTAACCGAGAGGCGGTCAATCTGGCAATTAAAGCCGGTAAAGCTTTGAATGCACCGATTGCCCGCGTTAGTCGGTTTGATCGAAAGCATTATTTTTATCCTGATCTACCAAAGGGATACCAAACGACACAGATGTATAACCCGATTATCTTAGCGGGCTACATCGATGCGCCACTTGAAGATGGTACGAACGTTCGTGTTCGGATCCATCATGCACATATGGAAGAAGATGCAGGTAAGCTGACTCACTATGGCGATTACAGCCTGGTTGATTTAAACCGTGCTGGCACGCCGCTGATCGAAATTGTTTCTGACCCAGATATTCATTCTGCCGCCCAGGCGAAAGCGTACGCCACCGAATTACATCACCTGATGACTTATGCTGGTGTGACACGTGGCGATTTGTATCATGGAAATATGCGTTTTGATGTGAATGTTTCAGTTGCGCCAAAGGGTGCTAACGAACTTGGAACGCGTGCCGAAGTGAAGAACCTTAATTCGTTCCGTAGCGTTGAAAAAGCAGCTGAATACGAATTCCGCCGTCAAGTTGCAATGCTTGAAAAAGGTGAAAAAGTTGTCCAAGAAACTCGTGGCTGGGATGATGCCAAGCAAACGACTAGTTCGCAGCGTTCAAAAGAGGATGCGCAGGACTACCGCTATATGCCAGACGCCGATATTCCACCAATCATTTTGACAGATCAGGAAATTGCCGACATTCAAGAAACCGTGCCGATATTGCCACCGGAATACCGCGAAAAATGGCAGGCATTACAGCTCGATAGCTCGGTTGTAAATACTGTTTTGAATAATGCACCTGTTGCGGTAACACTGGAGGCGATTAATGATAGGTATGATGCCGAGGTGACGAAACGCGTCTTTAACTGGTTTTCATCGGCATCGGCGGACGACATGAACATTACTGCTGTCGAATCGGGACTTGTTGGTCCGCGTCGATTAGTCGAACTATCCCAAATGGTCGGCGACAATAAACTGAGTTCGACAGGTGCAAAAGAAATATTCCTGGCATTATTCAATGAGGATAGCATAGGTAAGATGCCCGAAGATATTGCACGCGAGAAGAATCTATTACAAGTCAGTGACGAGGGTGCGATCGCCGCTATCGTTGATGAAGTACTGGCAGATCCTACGAGTGCGAAAGCTATCGAAGATATCAAGAACGGTAACGATAAAGTCATAGGATTCCTTGTCGGCCAGGTGATGAAAAAATCCCAAGGGAAAGCAAACCCTGCACTCGCACAAAAATTGATTCGTGAACGGATATAAGATTCTCTAGTATACTGAATATATAACGCAAACGCAGTAAAACGGAGGTACAATAGTGAAATTACCAACGAAAGCAATTATATGCGCGGCAGGGCTTGGAACGCGGTTTTTACCACAGACAAAGGCAATGCCAAAAGAAATGCTCCCTATCATTGACCGGCCGGTTATTCAGCTGATTGTCGAAGAGGCGGTTGCTGCTGGTGTGACGGATATTATTATTGTTACCGGCAGTACAAAACGCGCTATCGAAGATCACTTTGATCGTAGTGAAGAGTTAGAACTTGAACTACGCGAAAAAGGCAAAGATGATAAGGCCGATCAGATTAAAGCAATATCTGAACTGGCAAATTTTGTGTATATCCGCCAAAAAGGCACGCCAAAAGGTAACGCCCGTCCGATCCTCAACGCACAGCATTTGATTGATGATGATGAACCTTTTTTTGTCTTTTTTGCCGATGACTTTTTTCGCAGTACAATCCCACGGGCTGTTCAATTAAAGGCAGCTTATGAAAAAACAGGCAAGTCGGTCATTTCACTGATTGAAGTTGATAAATCTGATGCAGATAAGTACGGCATGGCGGCAATTGGCGATGATTTGGGTGGGCGAACATTCAAAATTGACGAATTGATTGAAAAACCAGGCGAAGCGAATACACCAAGCGCCTTTGCGTCTGTCGGTGGGTACTTACTTACTGCAGATATTTTACCTATTATTGCCCAGGAAAAGGTAGGGAATGGCGGTGAAATTACACTGGCCGATAGTATTAATGAGCTTGCGCAATCTGATGTTGTGTATGGTCAATTTATTGAAGGGACGTGGCATGACACAGGCGATCAATTAAAATATTTGAAAGCAGTTGTCGATATGGCGTTAGAAACCGAAGAGTATGCGACGGAGTTTGCATCGTACCTGAGAAAAAGGTTATAATAGACGTATAATAAAATAAAAAAGGAGGACGAACTATGGACTGGGCGCAAATCCTTGTCATCATATTATCGGTATTCCTCGCGATATTCTTACTACTAGCGATTATTTTGACAGTGTTACTAATCAAAGTAACCCGTCAAATCAAAGAAGTAACGGGTAGCGCGGCACGGACAGCGGAAAGTTTTCAAAAAGCAGTCGCAGGTTTTAGCGCAATGACATCGCCATTCGTTATGTTTCAGACAGCGATGAAATTTATTAAAAAGTACAAGAAATAATAGGAGCTAAACAATGATCAAGGGTAAATTCGCATTAGGCGCAGTAATCGGTGCAGTAGCAGGTGTTATCGCAGGTGTATTAACTGCACCAAAATCAGGTAAAGAGACGCGTGCTGATATTAAAAACAAAGCAGCCGAATTAAAAGATGAAGCAGCAAAGCGCACGGACGATGCTAAAAACAAATCAGCGCAAGTTGTCAGTGAAGTTAAAGACAAGGCTGATGAATACAAGAGCCGTGGTGAACGAACAATCGACGGCGCGATCGAAGGCGCAAAAAAAGGTTTCTTTTCTAAAGAATCAAAAAAATAAATCAGTTTTATTGATGATTAATGGCACACCGCAATAAAGCGGTGTGCCAACTTACTATAAGGAGATGGTGGCAATGTTTGGACGTCATGTAAAGAAAGTAGCGGATAAATCAAAAGTTAAAAATGAAAACGAAGCACGAAAAAATGTCATCGAAGAATTGTTTTACGATTTTAACACTAGTCGCGCGCAAATTTATAAAATGAATTTTTTTCGCGGTGTCTTTTTTGGATTAGGTAGTGTCATAGGCGGCACTATTGTCGTTGCGTTATTGATATGGGTGCTTAGCTCAGTCGCTGGATTTATCCCTCCTTTGGAAGACTTTTTTAACGGCGTGACGGATACGATCAAGCCAAAGTCTAACTAATTTTACTACAGACAAACCCTACCTAACTTCGGTATACTAGATATATATTATGGGGGTTCAAACACAAGATAAAACCGCGCTAGCGACGCGTTTAACCACTGCCGATTATGTTCATCTACATAATCATACGCACCATAGCTTGCTTGATGGTATGACGAAGGTCAACGAGCTTGTCGGTGCTGTTAAAGATATGGGTATGGAAGCTGTTGCGATTACTGATCATGGGACGATGTCTGGACTAGTAGAGTTTTATAAATCCGCCAAAGACAGCGGCGTTAAGCCAATCATGGGTATGGAGGCGTATGTTGCGGCGCGGAGTCGTCATGATCGTGATCCTGCAAAGGATAAAGCTAGGTATCACCTGATATTACTTGCCATGAATGAGACGGGTTATCTAAACCTAATGAAGCTATCGACGAAGGCTAACCTTGAGGGTATGTACTACAAGCCGCGTATCGACCATGATTTGCTAGAAGAATACAACGAAGGTCTGATTGTATTGTCTGCCTGCGCAAGTGGTGAAGTTGGTGAACAGCTACGTAATGATAACTACGAAGAGGCAAAAAAGGTCGCAAGTTGGTATAAGAAAGTATTCGGTGATCGATACTATCTTGAAATGCAGGACCACGGACATCCAGATTGTCCTGCAAAATGGGATGTCCAGGTTGGCATCAATAAGCACCTAGAGCGACTTTCAGAAGAATTAGATATTCCATGTGTCGTGACCAGTGACGGTCATTATTTGACGCATGATGATCAGGATTCACACGAGATTTTATTATGCGTCGGTACGGGGTCGTTTATGAGTGACGAAAAGCGTATGAGTCTGAAAGATTTTGAACTACATGTGACTGATCCTGCAGATATTATTTCACGCTGGGGCAAGACACATCCGCAGGCGGTTATAAACACAAAAATGATTGCTGATCGCTGTAATGTCGAACTAGAGCTTGGGCGCATCCTGATTCCGACGTTCCCTGTGCCAGACGGCGAAACCGAAAAGACATTTCTAGATAAATTAGTATATCGCGGTGTTGCGATGCGCTACAACGGCAAGACGCCCGATGAAGCAGCGCAAATGTCGATCGATGACGTTAAGGCTATCATCAGTGAAGAAGTAGCCACGCGTCTAGATATGGAGCTGGGAGTGCTTGATAAAATGGGCTATAACGGGTATTTCTTGATCGTCCAGGATTTCATTAACTGGGGTAAAAATCGCGGTATTATCTTTGGTCCTGGGCGTGGCAGCGCGGCTGGGTCAATCATTGCCTATGCACTGGCTATCACCGATCTTGACCCGCTGAGATATGGGTTGCTGTTCGAGCGTTTCCTGAATCCCGATCGTATTTCGATGCCCGATATCGATGTCGACATCCAAGATACTCGCCGTGACGAGGTAATTCAGTATTGTTCCGATAAGTATGGTGCAGATCATGTTTCGAACATTGTCACATTCGGCAAGATGGCGGCGCGTGCTGCTGTGCGTGATGTCGCCCGCGTGCTAGAAGTTCCGTATGCCGAGGCTGACCGCCTTTCAAAAATGATTCCACCGCCTGCTCAGGGCCGTCACATTCCACTAAAAGAGAGTATCAAAGAAGATGCCGATCTGAAAAAGGAATACGAGACAAACCCAACTGCCAAAATGGTATTTGATTACGCAGTGCGATTAGAGGGTACGATTCGCTCGCATGGCGTCCATGCCTGCGGTGTCGTGATTGCACCCGATGATCTGGTAAAGTATCTGCCACTTGAAA
Organism: Candidatus Saccharimonadota bacterium; assembly: GCA_028289095.1. Lineage (GTDB taxonomy): Bacteria > Patescibacteriota > Saccharimonadia > Saccharimonadales > Saccharimonadaceae > UBA6022. Next base: position 23,959 of record JAQGGY010000004.1, on the reverse strand, counting down.
TGGCGCAAAAGGGCGTGGTCTCGACCCAATTCCCAATGGGCGAAGTTGAAGAGCTTGGCTTATTAAAGATGGACTTTTTAGGCCTATCAAATCTAACAACGATTAATAATGCACTACGTATTATTAAAAAGGTATATGGAGTTGAAATCGACCTTGCAACTATGCCGCTAGACGACGCGAAAACGTATGAACTTTTTCAGCGTGGTGATACGACGGGTGTTTTCCAGTTGGAATCGGCAGGTATGAAACGTTATCTTCGCGATTTGAAGCCGACCGTTTTTGAAGATATTATTGCCATGGTGGCGCTATACCGCCCTGGTCCAATGCAGTTTATCGACAGTTTCATTAAACGTAAACATGGTCAGGAGCCGATTGAATACCTAGATAAAGGTATGGAGAATTCATTAAAAGCAACCTACGGTATCCTTGTCTATCAGGAACAGTTTATGCAGATTTCAAAGGAATGGTCCGGATTTACCGGCGGGCAGGCAGATACCCTACGTAAAGCGGTGGGCAAAAAGAAGATCGATTTAATGCGTAAGGTGAAGGTTGATTTTGTAGAAGGAGCTATCAAAACGAGTGGTGCCAAGCGTGAAGTTGCTGAAAAGTTTTGGGAGCAACTAGAAGAGTTTGCCAATTACTGTTTCAATAAGTCCCATGCCGCATGTTACGGTTTGATTAGCTACTGGACGGCATATCTAAAAGCGCATTATCCTGACGCCTTTATGGCGGCGCTAATGACAAGCGACCAGGATGATATTGACCGCTTAGCAATTGAAATTAATGAATGTAATCACATGGGTATCAAGGTACTGTCACCGGATGTGAATGAATCGTTCGTCGAATTCGCTATTGTGCCGAACAAAAACGAGATACGTTTCGGCATGGCCGCAATTAAAGGTGTTGGTGTCGGTGCCGTCGAAGAAGTATTGCGCGCACGTGAAGAAGGAAAATTCGTCAATATCGAAGATTTTGCAAAACGAGTCAGTACGCAGAAGTTTAATAAAAAAGCATGGGATTCATTAATAAAATCTGGTGGGTTTGACGCGTTTGGCGAACGTTCTGACCTGTTATTCAATCTTGAATCTATCCAAGCATTTGCAAGTCGTGTTCAAAAAGCCGCATTGAGCGGACAAGGCGATTTGTTTGGTGGATTAGGCGATGCGGCAAGCGTGCAGTCGACGATGACTATGCAAACCGCGCCGTCCAAGTACACCGACAAGGAAAAACTGATGTGGGAGCGCGAACTACTCGGTCTATATATTAGTGCGCATCCGCTAGATAACTATGATGCATATTTTGAAGAGCAGACAATTCCATTGATGCGTATAACCGCAGATGTTGATGGTAAAAAAGCGACCATCGGCGGATTAATCAGTACAGTTCGTACAATTATTACGAAATCGGGCACAAAGATGGCGTTCGTCGGGTTAGAGGATAAAACTGGCGAGGGTGAAGTAATTATCTTCCCAAATCTGTATGAGCAAGTCGGGGCTAAATTAGTGCAGGATGCGGTAATTCGCGTATCGGGTAAAATTAGTGCGCGCGACCGCGACGGCAACTTGGGTACTGACGCTAAGATGATTGCAGACGAAGTGGTCGAAGTGACCGATAAAGAGCTTCGCGATTACGAATCAACCGGCCGTAAAATGGAAGCACCAAAAATGAGCGCCAAGGTAAAAGCTATCCGCGTCGCTGAATTTAGAGCTAAACACACGGGTGGTTCCGTCAGTGCGCCCGCTACTACAATGCCCCCAGACCAACCGGAAAAACCTGTAGCTGTCGAAAGGCCGCGTCCAGTTATGGATATCCCTACAGTCAAGAAGTTATTTGTTCATATTAAAACCCCTGACAATCACGACGCATTATTAGCACTAAAACAAACGTGCGGTAATTTTGTTGGTAAAACCGATATTATCTTGGTGTTAGGTGCTGATAAAAAATCTGCTATTAAATTACCATTCAAAATTGATGGTAGTGACGAGCTGATCGGTGCGTTGGTGAAATTACTTGGCGAAGATTGCGTCGTCCTGAAATAAAAAGAACTCCGCATCGCGGAGTTCTTTTTATTAAAGACTCAACGCATTGCGAAGTTAACAGATAACCTCGAGCTGGACGATGTCGCCAAGTGGCTCATAGATTGGAAATTTACGAGGACTACAGACAGATACTTTGACTCTGTCGCCTTCGGCGAATATGTACTGAGCCGATGTTTCTAGTCGAAAAACAGGTGGTTTTGACACTTGTTCCTGAATCAGTGGCAAGATCTTAGGATCGTCTGCCCATGTCTCTAGTGTACTTTTACAGTCCTCCACGTACATTCTACGAAATTCCGTAATGATCGCGGCGCTGTCCGGCGTTTTATCCAGTACGAAACCGTATTGAGGAGCACCTACATCGAGGTCGCGCTGTGTCGAGATGTCAGAAAGCGTTGCTTCAAATGTTCTGATTTTCTCTTTTTCCTGATCGAAATAACGACCGGGCATTGATGTTTTGAATCGAATACGTGTTCCAACTTTACCTTCGGGCGGAATGAGCCGGCGATGGACAATACATAAACTTGTTTCTAAGGACATACCAACACAACCTTTTTTTGAGAGTGGGACAGATAATAAATATATTATAGCATCGCTTTATAAAATATCAATATAGCACCTAATCTTACAGGCGGTAGTCGAATTCAAAGGGGCGGGCATGAGCCTGCGCTAATAATGAAATGATGTCGGGGCAGCTAGGCAGGATATTTGCTTTTTGCAGTTCGACTGAAGGCAGCCAATAGTTACGCCCTGTTTCGTCCTTCTGGATTATGAGGCTTTCATTCGTATCGGCCGTGAGTATGATCGCATGCGAAAAGCTTTCCATAATGCCACCATGTGATATCCGAATCAGTCCACTGCTATGAATTGATAGCGGCACATCCATGCCTGTCTTTACTTGCAGCCGACGCATAGCCGTTTCGAGTAACGGCTCGCCAGCAACGGGCTCGCCATGAATAAACCCTGACATTCCTAACAGGGGTTGGATTAATCGTTCGCGCATGAGCCATTCATCGCCACGCCGTATCGCTATCAAGAAAATCGAATGTGCCTGATAAAGAGGGTTTTCGTAACGGTGTACGATATGATCTTTACCTTTTGGCGAGAGGGAATACAATCCGTCCTCATTTTTGATCGCATAGTGATCGGCAACTAATAATTTCAGGTGATAAGAAAAAATATTGCCGTCTATATCGTGCGGTTTTATATCACTGTAGCGGGCCAACTGGACAGTAGCTAAAGTATCAAGAATACTTTTTTGAATATGGTGCAACATACTGTCAGTATACCTTAGTCAAAAATATACGACTAGATAAACAATGGAGGTGGTGTCAGACTATAAATATTCAAGGAGAATATAATGAACCATCCACGCGAACGACAAGATACCTATTACCTTTCAAAAATCTACAATCCAGTCATGCTATATCCTGACGGCAGTGTGGGCGAGCTTGATCAAACAAATGTCAATGTTGACGTTAGATTGCCGAGTCGTATTGAAGGTCAGGAACGTATAGGTAAAATGGTATTGCCGCGCCTAGCAGAAGTAGCCTTGCATGCCAGTTTATCTGAATATCTAGTAGGAAAAACAGGCAATACACTTGTGCGAACGCCGTATCGTAATTCTTGGCGATTGAATGATATGCCCACCGAAACACTTACGGAGTATAAGCAGTGGAAGGCGTCGGAAAATAAAATGAGCTTGGATGATGTACGTGAATTGGCGGCAACAAAAGTCGCGTCGCAGCCAGACCGGCTGAATCAAACGGTGCCGTGTCCGAATTGCCGCAATGGGGATCATCAATATGCATGCTATACCTGCGGGTATGCGCGCGAGCTATACGCCTATCCGCTTGTCCGTTACCGCGACGAAGACGGTGTGTATGACGTACCTGTGGATGTTGCCGGTTTAATTCACATGAATCCGCAGGCGCTGACGTATGAGAGCGAATGGGAAATTGACGATAACGGATTAATGTCCGCGTCGCGAAAAATCATTTTTAACGCACAGACAATCCCAAAAGAATATATTACTGGTGTGAAAAGCGACGATGTACTAACAATCGATCCAGTCGATGACTTAGCTAAGAATATTGCGTTCACGACAGATAACTGGGCGGAAGGTAAAAAACTAGCGACCAACAAGCGTCGAACGATACAACGACACAATGAAGTCCCAATAACGTATACGCCAGATACGTACCTGGAAGCGGCGCAAAATCACGTGGCCGTTCATATGTACCGCGAGCAAAAGGACGGTAAAAATTATAATGCAATGATTCGGACTCTTCATGCGGCCGTCGGTCAGCGCGGTCTAGCGCTAGCTTACGAATACAAATCGATGGGCATGGGCGACAGTGAAGCGCGGTTTATGTCTGCAAAACGGATTGATGATTACGTCGTCACGCAGCGGATCGCCGGATCTTTTATAGCCGAGATGGCAGTAGAGGATGCTGTCGAACGATTGGCTAAATAAATAAAGAGCGTAACCTAAGATAGGCTATGACGTTAGTGCGTATAATGCAATGCCTGTAGCGACGCTGACGTTGAATGATTCTTTTTTACCCACCATCGGGATTTCAATTAAATCGTCACAGACGTCACGCATGTCATCGGTAATGCCTTTGACTTCTTCGCCAAGCAGTAGGGCGATTTTTTCCGGTGGATGGTAATTAGGTAGCATATTGCTGCGCTCGTCTTGTTCTAGGCCAACGACCGTATAACCCGCTTTTTTTAATCTATCGATATCTGGCAATTCCTGATATTCAAATGGTACGATTTCCTCTGCCCCTAATGCAGATTTGTGAATTTGATCAGTTAACTTGCGAAAAATGTGCGGTAAACGCGGGTCGTCCTGTACATGTGGGTAGGGTGTATAGCCGCTCAAAATAATCTTAGAAACCCCAAAACCTTCACTTGAACGAAAAATAGCACCCACATTGTGTGTCGATCGAATATTATGGGCAATCACGATAATATCTGGCATTAATCTATAGTATACCACTATAAATGCTTGTGCTTTTCTGGTACGATAGGGGCAATGGACGAAGACAAGATTCAAGAGCGGCGTCGTGATCAAGACGAGCAAGCTACACAGCAGCGTGCGGCTATTCTTGGACTACAGTATCTGGATACCCGCGGAATTGATCAGACCTTACCGTTAACGACTAACATCATTGCCGTCCCCGATATGTACAAGGGGTTTATCATGCCATTGATGCCAGGCGATGGTAATGAGCCGTACCGGTTTGGTGTGACTAGCCAGACTCCTCAGTCTTTAATCCAAAAGATGGAGCAAGAATATAATGATCGCGGCGAGCGAACGCAGTTCCTATTAATCAGCAATAGTGGCTTCAAGGCTTTTATGTTGCGTTATGATCCACCTAAAAAAGTGATTTACGATGACATCGAAATCGCCAAAGAGGGCGATAGTGATACGATTTCGCAAGTTAGCCAAACACTGAATAGCGTTGGCAGTGATGAAGTCTTTGATTATTTGATTGATCAGGCAGATAAATTAGGCGCCAGCGATATTCACATCGAAAACGAACGAAATTACATACGTATACGTATGCGTATCGATGGTGCATTGCATGCGGTAGCCAATCTAGAAAAAGAGCGTTACCGTGTCGTGATGGGTGCGCTAGCAAGCCGTTCGAATGTGTCGACGGCCGCAACCGAAGCACAATCTGGGCATATGCAAAAAGATATCACCCGCGACGGTGCGACTCATTTACTCAACCTACGTGTCGAAACGGTCCCGACTTTGTATGGTCAAGATGCCGTGTTGCGTTTGTTTAATTTTGACGAGACGTTGCTTGACTTAGATCTACTGAATATTCCTGCCGAGCAACGCAGGCAAATTGATGAAGTTATTAGCCATCCACGCGGTATGGTTTTGATGGTTGGTCCGACTGGATCGGGTAAATCGACCACCTTGTATAGCATGCTAAATGCTCTTAACACTGATGACCGTAAATTAATCACCCTAGAGGATCCGATCGAATATGGCCTGACGGGTATTACACAGATTCCTATTGATACCACGGGCGGCAAAAGCTTTGGTGATGGCCTACGATCAGTTTTGCGCCTTGACCCTGATGTTGTGATGGTCGGCGAGATTCGTGACCAAGACACGGCGAAAACAGCCATCCAGGCGTCTATTACGGGACACTTGGTACTATCCAGTTTTCACGCTAATTCAACTAGTGCAGCATTCAGCCGTATGATTGACCTAATCGGCGTTAATCCAATTTTTAGTTCGGCTATCCGTTTAGTGATTGCTCAGCGCCTTGTTCGTCGTCTGTATGATGCCACCAAGGAAGAATACGAACCCGACGAAGCAACACGGCAGTACGTTCGGCGAGTACTAGAAGATTTGCCATCTGGCGTTGATGTGCCGGATTTGGATACATTCAAATTATGGCGACCAAGACCATCTGATGATGTGCCATTCGGTTACAAAGGCCGCGTGGTGATCATGGAGCAAATGGTAGTGAATGAAAACATTCAAAAATTCCTGCGTGGTGATGTAGCAGACGTTCATACCGAGGTTATTGAAAAAGAAGCGAGGGCAGGTGGCATGCTGACGCTACTACAGGTTGGTGTCCTGGCGGCACTTCGCGGAGAGACGACGCTAGACGAAGTCAATAGGGTTATCTAGCCAATCATACGGATTAGTAATTGTATTGAAACCATGGTAAAGTACGCTTATCGTTAAGCGTACTTTTAGTGAAAGGTGATTTAGATGCCAGACGTCAATCTGTTGTGGATAGAAGACGTAAAGCCCGGCGACAATAATTACGCAGAGAAGCAGCGACTGCTCGATCACTTCAATCGGCTTTATGACGTTAGGGGCAGGCGACTTCGTCGACCAGATGCGCGCCTTAATGTGCGAAGCGATTATGTGCGACTACTCATGGTGCTCCGCTGGATGATGATGGACCGTAGGTCTAGTGCGGGTCAAATGGTGCAGCTTGCTGAATTTTATGCCGGCTCGACGCCGTCCGCAAAGCGCTGGTACAAGAAGTTCCTACGCTCGCTTATTAAGGATGGAGTAATCACTCTTGAGTTAATGTCGCACATGCGAACGTGCGCTAGTAAAATCAGCCTGTAAGCTCGCTTGAAAAGATGTCTCGCTGTTGGATCCTATCATTCCAATTGGCCAGGGCTCTTTCAGCGAGCTCTTTTCATATCTAAAAATAGTCGCCGTAACCTCTTTAAAAATCATTAAGAGTATGCTATAGTAAATAACTGATTGTATTTATAAACGATAAGCGAGAGACATAATGAGTTTTGCACTAATCCAAAAAGTTAATGACGAGCAGAAGAAAGCCGGCGTTGTAGACGCACGAAGCGGTGATACTGTTCGTGTCCACCAAAAAATTAAAGAAGGCGCAAAAGAGCGTATTCAGATCTTTGAAGGCGTCGTTCTGCGTACTGACAACAAAGAATCGCACACATCACGTATTACTGTTCGCAAGATCACTAGCGGTGTCGGTGTTGAAAAGAGCTTTTTACTTCACAGCCCATTGGTTGAAAAAGTAGAAATCGTTCGCCGTGCGAAAGTTCGCCGCAACTACCTATCATTCCTACGTAACCGTAGTGGTAAAAGTGCTCGTCTTGTCGCTAAAAACTTTGACCGTGAAGCGGTTAACAAAGTAGCAGAAGCCCCAAAAGTTGAAGCGCCTGTAGAAGAAAAAGCAGAATAGTATCGCTTGATACGAACAAACGCCCGATGTAATATCGGGCGTTTTTGTTACATGGATAAGTATCCGGCAGATTGCCCCCAATGGGGGGATAATATAAGTAAATATACAGACACACTGATCAGGGGATCATGCCACAGAGTTGATAGGCGTGTCGGCGGCTTTTACCTGTTTGTGCTCGTAGTCGTTTTCCTGGTCAGGCGACTCGCCGATGCCATTAATTGCGTTGCGTAATATTTCATCTGTCACTGCGTATAGCTGTGCTTTCAGCGCGACTTGTTGAGTATACGTCAAGCCATGAAGCAAAGCTTTTGCTCCGCTTTCATCGAGTTTTATAACGATTTCTCCTTCGTCAAAAAGAACGGGAAGAAAGCGTACTGACTTGATAAGCTGATTTCGTGGCGCTTGCACGGCAGTCTGCGGCAGGGTTATTTTATACACTTATATTCCAATCTGTCGGAGGTGCACTGTGCGGCTGCGCAGTATATGTACTATAGTAGTTATCTACACTTTTGTCAATGAGGTATCATAAGTACATGATACTAGGTATAGATGAAGTCGGACGTGGGCCATGGGCAGGGCCGCTGGTTATTGGCGCGGTTGTTTTAGGCGGCAAAGAAATAGAAGGGCTGACTGACAGTAAAAAGCTTTCAAAAAAACGACGAGATGAATTAGATGTCATTATTCGACGAGATGCGTCTGGCTTTGGACTTGGCTGGGTGGATGCGAGCGAGATTGATGAGATAGGCCTATCTGCTGCGCTAGTGCTGGCAACGAAACGCGCGGTCGAGCAGGTGAAAGTACCATATCATGAAATTATTATCGATGGCACGATTAACTTTTTAAAAGATACGTCGAAGGCGCAATATGTAACGACACTTAAAAAAGCTGATCTGCTTATCCCCAGCGTGTCGGCCGCTTCTATTATTGCCAAGGTAGCACGTGATAATTATATGATAGAGCAAGCGAACTTATATCCTGAATATAAGTTTGGTTCGCATGTTGGTTATGGAACGGCTGTACATCGAGCGGCGATCGATGAGTATGGTGTTACGCCGCTTCATCGGTTGTCATTTGCGCCATTAGCCAAGTATCGGACTACAGTTCCCGTTAGCGAGCCTAATACTGCAACAGGACGCAACACGATCACGAGCAAGCAAATTGGTGACGAAGGTGAAAAAGCTGCAATGCAGTATTTGATAACACAAGGACACGAAATTATCGAGCGCAACTGGCGTACAAAGTTTTGTGAAATAGATATCATCTCTTATCACGGCGACACCATATACTTTACCGAAGTAAAATATCGTAAAAAAGACGACCAAGGTGGTGGCTTGGCGGCGATTACCGCTCAAAAACATCGGCAAATGAAGTTTGCCGCCGAATATTATGCATTAAAGAATAATGTAAAAGATACAAATTTGCGGCTAGCTGCGATCGATGTTAGTGGCCAACCACCCGTTGTCAAAAATTACTTAAAGCTTGGCTAGCGCCTGACGGACTGCGTCTTTGTCGTGTTCGATCAATTCGACACGTCCTTCGATTTCACTAATACCCATAGTAATGACGCGTGATAGTGCGGCTACTTCTTGCATTGGTGTAAAGAATGCTCGGTATTCATCTAGGTGCTGCCGCGTCACTAAGCTATTGGCTGCATAACGAGGGAAGTCGTCGTAGCTTTTATCTCCGCTGAATGTTTTTTCAATCCATGCCCAGTTATTCTGTAACCACTGCCACGCGAATGGCCGGCCTTCGCGTCCGCGGATAATCCACACGAACCAACGTGCTGCGTCTTGGGGGCGGATGACGGATTCGTCTTTTATCAAATCAAGTAGCATCGCAATACGGTCAGGATTTTTTGTTGATGTTACGCCGCTGGCGATATCCTGCTGTAATTCTGCCGACGATGTTGCTTTATGAATAGTGATCAATTTATCGATAATTGAATCATCGCCGCTGTGTCGTACGGTCGCGCTGATAATCAGTGAACGCAGCTCTGGGTCTAGTTGTTCAACGGGTAATTCATGGTAGCGGTCGATTGCAGTTTTAATGACGTCAGGGTCTTCGCCATACAGCATCATGCCAATGATCGTCGGACGCATTTTAGTATCTGATTCAGGCTCGCCATCGACAGTTTTCCAGCCTAGACGAGTATATTGTTCTCGGGCAAGGTTGGCTGATAGTGTACGAAGGTTTTTTTCGCTTTCATCATCATTATCGACAAATTTCTTTAACTCGCCAATAGTCATCGCGATGATATCCCATACATATTCTGTCTGTTCGCTACGATATGCGTCAAGTAACGGTATCAGCTCGGCGCTGGTAATGACGCCGCCGCGTGCGAGTAATGTATGTTCGTTCAACAGTTGTAGGCGATCAAGTGGCGACAGGTTACCAGCTTGGATGTCATCAATAATCTGACGTAGTAAATTAACGTCGTAGTGTGTAATGAAATGAGCTGTATCGCCGACATTAAGGCGGAGCGTAGTTGTATGTGTACGTTCGATCGTTGCTTCGCGTTCAGTAAATATTTCTGGCATTTGGCTGCAAGCTGAATTGAGCGGAATTGGCCACAGTTTTTCTGACGGTTGATGTGGGCCCACAAAGAACTGCTGCTGAGTAAGATGAACGTTCGTGCCATCATGCGTAACCGAGACGACCGGATAGCCAGATTGGGTAATCCATGTATCCATAAATTCGGTGATATCTTTGCCGCTTGCTTTAGATAGTGCGCGCCATAAATCATTACCGGTGGTATTTTTGTAGGCATGTTCAGCGAAATAGTCTTTTAAGCCCGTCTGGAAAGCTTCATGTCCGATATATTGCTGTAGCATGCGCAGTAATCGGGCGCCTTTGGCATAGACGATTGCGCCGTCAAACAACGTGCTGATTTCGTCTGGATGATGGACGTCAACTTGGACAGATTGAACGCCGTCAATTGCATCACGGCGGAGCGCCATGATGCTTTCTGATGTTGAAAAATCTAACCATACGTTCCAGTCTGGTTCCAGCGCATCAATCGCTACATATTCCATTAACGTCGCAAAGCTTTCGTTCAACCATAGGTTGTTCCACCATTCCATCGTCACTAAATTACCGAACCACTGATGGCTTAGTTCGTGTGCGATGACTGTTGCGATATAGTGTTTGCTACCGATGCTAGTTGTCGCAGGGTCGGCAAGTAACGTCGTTTCACGGTAGGTGATTAGCCCCCAGTTTTCCATTGCGCCACTGCTAAAATCAGGCAGGGCAACATGATCAGATTTCGGCAAAGGATATTTGGTATCAAAGTATTCATCAAAGAAATCGATCGTACGCGTACCGATATCTAGCGCGAAGTCCAAGCTACTTGCAGGCTGAGCGGGCGTCGCCCAAATGTTTACCTCGACACCACTTTTTGTTGTCGCGGTCTTTTTGTGTAGTTCACCCGTCACCCAGGCCAGTAGATACGTGCTCATTCGTGGGGTTGTGTCGAATGTTGTGACTAGCATATTATCTTGAACGTTTTGCGCGCTGATAGGCATATTACCTAGGACTGTGACGTTTTTTTCAGTCGTCAAGGTGACATCAAATGTAGCCTTGGCTTCTGGCTCGTCGATACATGGGAATACTTCGCGGGCATGATGGCTTTCGAACTGAGTAGCTATTAGTTCTTTTTTCACTCCGTCGTGCTCGTAGTAGCAAGGATATACGCCGTGCATTGCATCGGTGATTTTGCCATTAAAAGCGATAACGACAATGTGATTTCCGGTTTTGATGTCGGGATGGGTCATGGACAGTTCGTCGTTTTCACCAGCAGAAAATTCGGCCTGCTTGCCATCGACTGTCGCAGATTCGACAATCAAATCTTTAGCATGTACAATGATTTTGCCGGTATCACCGGTGGAATCACCATTCATGGTAATCGTGCCTTTAAAAACTCGACCCTCGCGATCTAATGTTAGCGAAAGCTGATAATGACCTGGAACAAATTGTTGGATAAGTCTTGATACTGTCTTCATCTATCTAGTATAACAAAGGTATAATAAGTTTATGAAACGTACGCATAAAACCAGGCGGTCCATAATCGCATTTATCGTCTTTGTCATTGCGGCTTTGATAATCGCGTATCATCCAAATTTGCAGCAGCCGACTGTGTCTCCACCACAGACACCGTCAACAACAATCGCTAACGCAAGCGGTGATGCGGCCGAAGCGCTGGAAAAGCTACGTGTTGCAGGACGTGCGCCAAAGACTGGCGACTCCGAATATAACCGTACGCATTTTGGCGACGGCTGGGAGACGGAGCTGGGATGTGATTCAAGAAATCGTATATTGCAGCGTGATCTGACAAATGTCCAGACGGATGAGGAAGGATGTAAGGTTGTCAGTGGCCAATTAAACGACCCGTATACGGGTAAAGTGGTGATGTTTACACGCGGATCTAGCACAAGTGATGACGTTCAGATTGATCATGTTGTTGCCCTTAGTAACGCATGGCAAACAGGCGCACAGGCGTTGACCTATGAACAGCGAGTGCAATTTGCAAACGATCCACTCGAACTATTAGCGGTTGACGGTCCAACTAATCAGCAAAAGTCCGATGCTGACGCTGCGACGTGGCTGCCGCCCTACAAGCCATTTCGGTGTCAGTATGTAGCGCGGCAGATTGCGATCAAGGCAAAGTATCAATTGTGGGTAACCGCCGCAGAAAAAGATGCGATGTTTCGTGTGTTGTCGACTTGCCCAGGCCAAGAATTACCAACGCAGTAATGTACGCTGCGCATGAATGCGCCCCGGTCTAGCACGCTAGACCGGGGCATTTTTACTCCTCTCGGGGTGATTTTATTTTCAAAGGATTGTCGCCTTCAAGTAGGTCAACATTGACGGAAATAGGCTCGATTGTCAGCGTTTCCGATCTATCCCAGTGTGCCGCACCTCGCTGTATCAGCTGTGACACGAACGTATCGTCTTTTTTGATGGCATCTTTTTGAATAGAGGGTTTGCGTTTGACAAAGCGCCGCATTCCACCAAGTCGTCGAATCAAACGTAGTAATCGTTGATCATTGAAGTCAAAGACGAGACCTGTGCTGTTGCGCCATGCTATCTTTCCGGCGCGAAGTGAAATCGTCTTTTTCGCCCCGTTATTAGTGAGCAGCATACGATTTTCCGTCGCCGTTGTTTCGATTGACGATGTTGTCGTTGCGATGTCTTGATCGATTTTGTCGATTGCATCCTGATGAGTCTTTTTCGTTGTAGCAACCTGATTGTTCATCTCTGCTACTGCAGTGGCACGCTTTTGCCGAAGCGCAGCCAGGTTTTCCAAATCAGCATTCAGTACTTCTGCAACTGTCTGCTTTGGGTCTGTCATCAGCCAACTCACGTCCTTATCTGTAAATGTTCACTTTGAGGGTGATATTATTGTATATCGTTATCCCACATTATGCTACCGTCAACAAGTCGATAGGCCATATTGCGGCGTTGGTTAAATGATGATATAGTCAAGATAATTTATGATAACGAGCAGGTCTATATGATAGAACGTCAACAATCTAAAGCGCTAGTTCTAGTGTCTACTTCATCACTATGTGAAAGGGTTATTCAACAACGTGGTGTTAATCGTACTGAAAACACGATTCGAGTCGATGCCGACTACGACGGCAGCAATAACGAGAAAATCCGTTTGATTCAACAAGGCTTTGGGCGGACAGCGATATTTACGTTACGGGTGCAAGAATTTATGAAAAACCAAAGTGACCGATACCGCTATGATGTTACTAGCAACACGGTGTATCAGTTAGACAAATATGGTCAGGAAACGCCGGTACTATTGCCGCCATCGATGATCAACCGGTACTTATTTGACGGACTAGACGCGGCTGCATAACATTAGTACCGAGTAGAGTAAGCTTCGCGCTCGATTGCGGCAAGGAAATTCCGGTATTGAATGGATGGTAATGAAAAGTTCTTTGCTGCTTTCCAGATCGTCATCAGAATATACAGTAGTAAAGTGACGTAAAGGATAAAATACATAAATGGAATTGCTAATGTTAAGTCAATTTTCCCCACTAGCGCTACCTTGTTGTCTGACCAAATAATTGCTATTAGCCACAAACTTACCAGAAGCCAACTGAGTGTTAAAAACGTATTGCTCTGCAAAGTAGCGGCGGTATAAAAGAAATACGTGACCAGTAGTACTGTAAATAAGCTGGCGGTGAATGATACTATCCTGATGACATAGATGTGCCGTTGATAAAAATCCTGTAGGAAGCGAGACGGTATGGTTTTTTTAAAAATTGCTTTATTCAAATACAGATATTGGCGAGTTAATGCTGATATACCTTTAGGAATGTCCGTCGGTGATTTGTAGGATTCCGACGCCCGGTTTTTTTGATTGATCGCACGTAGGTCATGTAACGTTGCAAAGAAAATAACAGCGATACCAATAAATGCTGTAGCGCTTAACATAATTTCAGTCATACGTACGATGAATACTTCTATCATAATGCGTCAATCGCCACCAATCTGAATGAATATAAGGCACGCCGTTCGCTGTATGCACCAACGCAGGTTTGTAACACTAGCTTTGGCGGGCCATTTGACGTAAAGACACTCACATCTGTCGGCGCTACTTCTTGGACGGTTGTATAGGTATAGTGGAATGCGTATCCGTTATCGGTATAGACGATTACATCAGCTTGGGGCTGAATCTGCGGGAGCGTTTCAAAGATCGTTGCCTGTGCATGACCGTAGATCAATGTAGTGCCGTTGGCGTTATTAATCGGCATTGAAACATCCGCGTAATATGCTTTTGTGTTGTCGACGGTCCAGCTGCCGTCATCTGTGTTATAGGTGCCAACTGCAACAGGTAAATCAAGTGATAGGCTTGGAATAACCACACGCACAGGAAGCCCCTGCGTAGCAGGGGCGGGCTTTATCACCGTAGACTGTATGTGTGGAGCAGAATTGGCAAGTACTGGTGTCGGAGTAATATTAATCGTGTAGAACATTACTCCGACCGCAATATTTAGTAGTCCGACTAGACCGTAAAACTGCGCTTTTGAATCAGTACTTTTACTCATCGCTACTTAAAATGTTATTAGGATTTTATATTGCTATATGCGCCGACGGCAAATCGTGATCCGACAATTGCAGCCGCTAATAACGCGACAAGACCTGCGGTAATGCCAATTGTTGATGTTGCACTAGTGTCTGGCAACATTGTTGGTGCGGCTTTTTGTGGAGCAGCTACGGCGCCCATACCACCGACTGGTCGTGGTTGCGCTGCACCCATGCCGCTGACTGGTTGACCGCCACCTGAGCCGCCACCCGAGCCACCGACCGGAGTGACTGGTGCTGGTGGTGTGACCGCTGCGACAACGCAGCCACTATTTGTAATCGTCACATCGATGACGGTGCCATTTGAATTGGTTGCCGAGCCTGAAGTTGCGCTGCCGCCGGTCGTGTTTCCACTGACTGCGGCGCTGCCGGAAGTGGCTTCTTGGTTGTTTTTATTGATTACCGTGAATTTGTTGTCATTTTCGACTTTACACGTAAAGTCTTCTTTGACGACGCATGAATTTGTTGAATCGGGGCCGGTATTCGATATTGTACAGCTATCCGTTGCGCCTACTGATGCGCTTGTGCCGCTTAGACTTAGTGTGGCGATAGCCAATCCTAATAATAGTTTTTTCATATGAACCTCCTTGATTTAGTTGAGTATTGATGAACCTCCCTGTATTTAGTAATATTGGTACTTTTAGTAAATAGAAATGTTTATCTTGGTTATGTTAATAATAACTCGTGTTGTAATATTTGTAAAGGCATATAGACAGGTGAGTATACGCTGAGAATCATCTTGATCTATAAAAAATATCCCCCTAGCTTTGCCAGGGGGATATTTTGTTTAAAATAGTATTAATTCAATTCGACAAGTTCAATGTCAAAAACCAAATCAGAATTCGCAGGTATATTCGCTGCAGCACGTACAGATCCGTACGCCATTGCTGATGGAATGATCAGACGTCGTATTCCGCCAACTTTCATGCCAGGCACGCCTTTTGACCAGCCGGTAATAACTTGGTCAAGACCGAACGTAATTGGTTTGCCAAAATCGTGTGAACTTTGGAATATTGTGCCGTCTTTACATAGCGCTCCGGTATAGTGCGCAGTAATCGTGGCATTTGCAGGTACGGTTTCGCCCGTTCCTTCGGTAATATCAATAACTTGAAGCTCGGGTACGGATGAAAGTGGCGTAAAATTCGCCATCTTGGTTCCCTCGAGTGGTGTTTGTTGTTCTGTAGTCATATTTCTATTTTACTATGATTCGGCATTTTGTACGAATCTATGAAAGAGTTAAAATAGATACAGAGAAGGAGGTATGTGTTTATGAATAGTCAACAATTAGGTAGTCAGGCACAGGATTTGCAGGCAAAAGCAGCTAGTAACCGTCATCAAGCTGAACGCTTTACATTTAATGCTGAAGAATACAGGAAAAATGGCGATGAAACGAAGGCTGCAGTCGAAGACGAGCGTGCGCAGCGCCTTATCGCCGAAGCTGATGGATATGAAAGTGAGTCGGAGCAATTATCACAAGCATCGTTACTACAGGACGCCAGGGCGCGACAGATCGATTCCGAAATAGAACAAATTAGGTCTGAAGCTGATAGTAAGATTGCGGAAAAAGAAAGAGAGAAGGAAAGATTATAGGACTGAGGTTCGGGGCTTTATTAGCTAACTAAATTATTAAGGAGGTGACATATGCCATTTAAAAAAGTAGATGATTTGCCTGAAAATGTAAAGCGCGTGTTGCCGGATCATGCGCAGGATATTTATAAAGCGGCGTTTAATAGTGCCTATGACGAATATAAAAACCCTCAGGATCGTGGTGATGATGTCGATCGTGAAGGAGTGTCGCATCGGGTTGCATGGGCTGCCGTTAAACACAAATATCAGAAAGGTGACGATGGGCAATGGCATCCGATCGAATAAAAAGCGATGATTTTTCTGTCCTCGAGACCGACGCTAGTACCGCAGCAAGAAGATTACTGGGATGTATTTTAGAGCGTGAAATAGACGGACAGACCGCTCAGTTGAAAATCGTTGAAACCGAAGCATATGATCAAACCGATGCGGCGAGCCATAGCTATAATGGACGCACGCAACGCGTCGAAACGATGTTTGGGCCAGCGGGTCGCGCGTATGTCTACTTTACGTATGGTATGCATTATTGTTGCAATATAGTAGCCGGGGATGAAGGGTTTGGTGCTGGAGTATTAATTCGCGCAGTAGAGCCACTCACCAATGCCAGCTTGTTGGAAGTACGGCGAAAAGGTAAGACGGGAATAGATGTGACGAATGGGCCGGCAAAACTTTGCCAGGCGTTGGGGATAGATTTGAATATGAATGGGCATGATTTATCAAAACCTCCGCTTAGGCTTATCATACAGCCTGAATTACCTGAATCAGATATCGTTGCCACGACGCGGATAGGAATAAGTAAAGCCAAGGAGGTGCTTTGGCGATTCTATATTCAGGATAATCCGTTTGTGTCAGTAAAAGTGCCGGCAGTGAAATTGCTTGCTAAGGGTAGTAACAGGTGATATACTACGTGTAGTACATTAATTCCGGCCAGCAGGTCGGATTTTTTCATAAAAATAAGGAGAACACGTCATGGAAGATATAAATATCAAACAATTGACATTAGCAGTCCGCACGATTGCAGAAGAAAAAAACTTACCAGAAGAAGTCGTATTGTCTGTGATCGAACAGGCAATTGCTGCTGCATGGCGCCGTGACAACGGTGAACGTGACCAAGAAGTACGTGCTGAACTGAATGTTAATGACGGTACTGCAAATGTATTCGTCGCTCGCGAAGTTGTCGAAGAAGTTGGCAGCGACGCTGTTGAAATTAGCTTAGAAGACGCTAAAAAAGTAAAAAAAGATGCAGTTATGGGCGATACGATTGAAGAGAAATTCGAAGTAGTTAGCTTTGGCCGTGTTGCTGCACAGACGGCAAAACAGGTTGTATTGCAACGTCTGCGCGAAGCAGAACGTGAAGTTGTTTTGGAAGAATACGAAGATAAAATCGGTACGATCGTCAACGGTATTGTCCAACGTGTCGAACCGCGTGTTATCCGCGTGGAACTAGGCAAAGCGACGGGAATTATTCCCCAGAGCGAGCAGATCCAGGGCGAATTTTATAGCATAGGTAGCCGCATCAAGGTATTTATTAAAGACATCGAGCGCGACAATCGTGGTCCACAATTGATTTTGTCACGTGGCAACGAAGCGTTTGTAGAATACCTTTTCCGCCAAGAAGTGCCAGAAATGGAATCAGGCGCTGTTGAAATCAAAGCGATTGCCCGCGAAGCTGGTCGCCGTACAAAACTAGCTGTCGTTTCTACCGTTCCTGGTGTTGATCCAGTCGGTACGTTCGTTGGCGGTCATGGTACTCGTGTCCAGGCCGTAATGAACGAAATTGGCGACCAAGAAAAAATCGACATCATTACATATGATGCAAACAACGAACAATTCATTCGTAACGCGCTTAGTCCTGCGGAAGTAGTCAGAGTCGAAATCGATGAAGCTGCTAAACGTGCCAAAGTATTTGTTTACGAAGATCAGCAATCTATTGCTATCGGCCGTGGCGGACAGAACGTACGCCTTGCTAGTCGTTTGACTGGTTATGAACTAGATATCGAAACTGCACAGGTCGCTGCTGAAAAGCCAGCCGACGCTAAACCACGTAAAAACATTGAAGACAGTTTGATGAACGCCGTCGAGGAATCAACGGAAGAGTAAATTATTACTGCAATTAAAAACCTCCGCAGCACTGCGGAGGTTTTTAATTGGTTGAACGAATCTATCGCTGCTTGATCATGATTTCTAAATTAGAAATATACTGTGCAGGGTTAACCTGGTGGTGCTTTTTTAGGTAGGCAAGGTGAATCTGGACAAACGGTAGTTTGTTGTCAGGGTAGTCGACGGCAGATGGACTATAGGCACTTTTTGTAACCATCTTTGGATCAGATTGTAATTGTTCTAACTTAGTCGTGATTTCATCGACGGTCATTAGAGGTGGCATTAAACGGCCGTAACCTTTTTTTGCTTAGGTTTCTTCGTTTCTTTTCTTCGATCAGTACTCTTCGCCATATTTGTCCTCTTCCATGTACTTGGTACATTAGTTGTATTCATTATGCGCCTATTTAATGCGAAAAGCTAGTGTTGTCAAATTATTAGCACTCTATTGACTTGAGTGCTAACTTTTGGTTATAATAATTGATAGTAAGGTGGGTAATAGCATAAAATGCTTGCGCTACCGCTAGGGAGGATTGATAATAGAATTATGGCAGATGATTTCGCTGATTTCCTATCGCACTTAACTGACAACGCACGTGTCAGTCTGCAGCATGCCGACGCAATTGCGCGTGGGTATGGGAGTGCATATATCGGCACCGAGCATCTTTTACTCGGTGTTTTAGCGCAAGGATCGTCGGTTGGCGCAAAGGTACTTGCTGATGCGGGTATAACGCTAGACCGCGCAGAACTTGCACTGAATTTAACGCCGCGAACACTTGTCGTCAGTACTGGCGCAAAAGGCTTGTCTGAAACAGCAAAACTGACTTTAAAAATGGGTTGGGATATCGCCCAAGAATTCCATCACGATTATCTAGGTACTGAACATATTTTGTATAGTATCCTTAGTCAAAAAAATGCACGTGCGACCGTACTGCTTCGTGACATGAATATAGATGTTACAGAGCTAACCAGCGAACTTGAAGAGTTTTTTGATCGTCAAAATGGTTCATATGGCGACAATGATACCACAGCAGTAAATCCGACAAAGCGCCGCGCTGGACGCGGTGGCATGTTGGAAACGTTCGGCATTGATCTGACTAGCAAAGCTAAGCAGAATGAACTCGATCCAGTTATTGGACGTGACGAGCAGGAAGAGCGTCTTGTCACTATCCTTAGCCGTCGTACAAAAAATAACCCTGTACTTATTGGTGAGCCTGGTGTTGGCAAGACGGCGATCGTTGAGGGCCTGGCGCAGCGTATTGCTCGCGAAGATGTGCCTGACCACTTGCTAGACAAGCGCGTAATACAGCTTGACCTTGCGGCGATGATCGCGGGTACGAAATACCGTGGAGAATTTGAAGAGCGCCTAAAAAAGGTTGTCGAAGAATTGAAGCAGCAAAAGAATGTCATTATTTTTATCGATGAACTACATTTGCTTGTTGGTGCTGGTGCGGCTGAAGGCGCGCTAGATGCAGCTAATATGCTTAAACCTGCGCTTGCGCGCGGTGAACTGCACTTGATTGGCGCAACGACACTGGATGAATACCGCAAGCATATCGAAAAGGATAGTGCCCTTGAACGACGCTTTCAAACGATTATTGTTCCCGAACCTAATATCAAGGATACGATTGCTATTATGAAAGGTCTGCGCAGCCATTACGAAAGTCACCATGGCGTCACGATGAGTGACGAGGTGATCGAAGACGCTGTCTATATGGCCGATCGCTATGTTAGTGAACGGTTCATGCCCGACAAGGCAATCGATGTGATTGATGAAGCGTCTGCGTTGGTCCGTGTAAAATCTGGTCGCAAACCAAGCAAGCTACGCGACTTTACTAGGCAATTAAAAAATCTGAACGAAAAAATGGAAGATGCGGTTGCTAGCGAAGATTACGAGCGCGCGGCGTTATACAAAACACGTATCAGTCAAATCAGCGTCAAACTCGAAGAAACGCGCCAAGATTACGAGCAAAATACCCCGATTAAATTAACGGATAACGATATTGCACATGCAATCGCAACTATGACAGGTATCCCTGTCGAGCGAGTACAAAAATCAGAAGCAAAGTTGCTTCGTACACTTGAAAAACACCTTGGTAAATATATTATTGGTCAACATGAAGCAGTCGAAAAAGTTGCTCAGGCGATACGACGTAGCCGTAGTGGCGTGGCAAGTACGAAACGACCAATCGGTTCATTCGTATTTATGGGTCCGACCGGTGTAGGTAAAACCGAACTTGCTCGCGTGCTTGCGCGTGAAGTATTTGGCAGTGATGATGCATTGATAAAAATTGATATGAGCGAATTTGGAGAGAAACACACCAGCAGTCGATTAGTAGGCGCGCCAGCAGGATACGTTGGCTATGACGATGGCGGGCAATTAACCGACAAGATTAGGCGACAGCCGTACAGTGTCGTGCTATTTGATGAAATCGAAAAAGCACATCCAGATGTTTTCCAATTGTTATTGCAGTTGCTCGAAGATGGAAAATTGACTGATTCAAAAAATCGAAGCATAGATTTTACAAACACGATTATCATTCTGACGAGCAACTTAGGTGCAGACCGTATGATGAAAGAATCAAGTTTAGGTTTCCATGCTAGTTCAAAAAACGACGCGCAAAAGCTAGACGCCATCCACGAAGAAAACGCGGCTTCAGCTAAAGCGGCGCTATCAAAAATGATGCGGCCAGAGTTAATCAACCGCTTTGATAGCATTGTCACATTCCGAGCGCTGACACGCAAGGAAATTAGCAGAATCTTTGACAATCTAATTAACGAGTTGCAGGAACGCGTTATTCGTAAGGGCATACACTTGGTCATTAAACCGGCTGCAAAGCGTTTGTTGATTGAAAAAGGCTACGATGAAAAATTCGGTGCCCGTCCGCTTCGACGTGCGATCCAAGATGAACTTGAACATGGAATCGCTGATGGTATACTGTCGGGTGAATATGAAAAAGGCAGTGTGCTTGAAGTTGGCGCACAAAAGGGTAAAATAGTAATTAATGTTAGACACGAAACAGTTTAAATCTGCTGGTTACATTGCCAGTTTGGTTGTTACGCTCATATCTGTTGCGATTACACTGGTCCTTTTAGGGAATCGTCAACTTATTCTTGACCACATTGCGGTGTGGCAGTACAAGCCTACCGAAGAAATTGCAGGCTTTGTTGGCCGGACTGCTATGAGTGAGAAGGGCGAATTCTTATTTTACGCAAGCCGTCCCTCCCTTGAAAGGACGCAGGCGTTCAATGACAAGTGTTCGCGAATCGAAAAAAGCACGGCTATTTTAGGCTGCTATGACAGTGACAGAATATATATCTATAATGTCCCCAATCCGAAGCTTGACGGAATCCGCGAGGTAACCTCGGCTCATGAAATGTTACATGCGGCATATCTGCGCATGGGTGACGCCGAGCGTAATGCGGTCAATTCGTTGGTTGAAGCTGAGTATGCGAAACTTAGTAGAGACAGTGACTTTGCGGAGCGGATGGCATTCTATGCTCGTACTGAGCCTGGCGAACGTGATAACGAATTGCATTCAATCATCGGCACCGAGGTTATAAATGTTAGTGCTGAATTAGAAGCGCATTATAAAAAATATTTCACCGATCGTAGTCAAGTAGTAGCGTTACATACTCGGTATGCCAGTATTTTTGCTGAATTGCAGATACGTAGCGAAGAGCTAAGTAATCAGCTGACGGCATTAAAGGAAAGTATAGAAATAAGTACCGCCAGCTATAACCGCCAAGTGAATCAGCTAAATCAGGATATTTCTGACTTTAACGGCCGCGCTAGCGATGGTGATTTTTCGTCACAAGCTGATTTTGACAAAGAAAGGGCGAATTTAGTCTCTCGTGCGGCTTCACTTGACGCTATGCGCGAAAGTATTAACCAAGAGAGGAAGAGGTTTGACGCATTGCGTGAAGAATTATTGATTATTGCTAGCGAGTCGGAAGCGTTAAACAAAAGCATCGACAGTAGCTTGGCACCAGCGCCCAGTCTGTAACACTAACGTCAAATGCTATAATAGGCATAATGGTTAAAAGTAGAACACAATTTATCTGTCAAAACTGTGGCGCGTCATATCCGAAATGGATAGGTAAGTGTGATAATTGCGGTGAATGGAATACGCTGGTTGAACAGGCCGCGGTCAGTCAAGGCAAATCAGCGGTAGCAAAAAGCGCAAGTAGCGGGCGCGTGTTAACGCCTCAGACGATGCAGTCAATTTCCATAGAAGAAACTGCAATGCGTCTGACGACAGGGTATAGCGATCTAGATGCCGTACTTGGTGGTGGAATCTTGCCAGGTGGCGTTATGTTGATGGCTGGGCAGCCGGGTATTGGAAAAAGTACACTGCTATTGCAGGTGGCTAGTGAAGTCGGTAAGACGCAGACAGTATTGTATGCCAGTGGCGAAGAGTCCGCTAGTCAGGTTAAGTTGCGTGCTGAGCGATTGGGTGCGAATACTCGCGAACAATTACATTTTGTGGCAAGTACTAGCGCGGATGACATTGCGGCGACTATCCGTTCGGGTGCTTATAAATTAGTCATTATTGATTCGATTCAGACGCTAAGTCTGGATGAAATTACATCTGCTCCAGGTACGGTCAGCCAAATTACAAATAGTAGTAATGTGATTATCCGCGCCGCCAAAGAAGCAGGTGCCGCTGTTGTGCTGGTTGGACATGTCACGAAAGAGGGTAGCATTGCGGGACCGAAGGTACTAGAGCATCTAGTGGATGTTGTGTTGCAATTCGAAGGTGATCGCTACGGTGGCTTTAAGGTGGTACGCGCGGTGAAAAACCGCTTTGGATCAACAAATGAAGCAGCGATATTTGAGATGTACGAACAAGGGCTACGTGTGGTTGAAAACCCATCAGCGGCGTTGCTTGCCGAGCGCCAAAATGCGGACGGATCGGTCGTTATGGCGACGCTAGAAGGTACTCGGCCGTTGCTTGTTGAAATTCAGGCACTTGTCAATCCAACCAGTTTCGGATATCCTAAGCGTACAGCCTCGGGTTTTGATTTAAACCGCCTCAACCTTTTGATTGCCGTCCTTGAACGACGAACGAAGTTAAATTTATCAGATAAAGACATTTATATAAATGTTGTCGGCGGGCTAAAATTAAACGATCCAGCAGCTGATCTTGCGATTTGTATGGCGATTGCCAGCGCAGCGGCAGGTAAACGACTAGGTGACGAACTTGTTGTTTTCGGTGAAATAGGACTCGGTGGCGAAATCCGTAGTGTTCACAGCGCAGACCGTCGTATCGCCGAGGCAAAAAAGCTTGGATTTACCCAGGCAATTGCTCCAAAATCAGGGCAAAAGGACTCATTTATCAAAGGTGTCGGTGATTTACGCCAAGCCTTAATTGACTATTTGCAATAGTCAGAAAGAACTAACATGGAAACAGTAGAAACATTAATAATTATCGC